>JAISZV010000250.1 GCA_031284475.1 Proteiniphilum sp.
CATAGTCTTCTTTATAGATATACTCGTTTTTAGTATCGCAAAGGTATGTAAAAGAACGCTATAATAAATTATTAAATATTTCATATTGAGATGAGAAACATTTTGAAAGTATGGCTCAGAAAGAATGAGCTAACCCCCGACCCAAATGATATGGCGGGAGTAGTGTCGTCTATGGGGAAAATAAACAAATCGGGACTGATAGACGCCATAATGGATGAGGGCATTGAGTTGAAACGCGAAACGGTGGAAGACGTTGTGACGCGATGTAACCGCGTTGCCGCAAGTTATGCCGCCCGCGGCTGGAATGTTGATACGGGTCTGGTTTATTTGCGGGCGACCGTCACCGGCGCATTTTTCGGCAAAAAGTTCGACCCGGCGAAGAACGGTTTGTACGTATCAGCCACCCAGGGCATGGAAATCCGTAAAGAACTGGCCAATACGGAAGTGGAAATTTTAGGCGAAATGCCGGATGTAATGCAAATTTACCAGGTGACCAACCTGCAAACGAAAGCCGCCGACGGCACGCTCACGCGCGGCCGCAACGTCGAAGTGGACGGCGCGTATATCCGTATCACGGGCGACGACCCGTCGGTTGGCGTTTATCTGGAAAGTGCGGATGGCAGCCGGTCGTCGTACAAATTGGACGCTGATTTGATTGTCGTCAACAATCCGAGCAAACTGATGTTACTGATTCCTGCCGAATGGCAGCCGGGCGTTTATCAGTTGAGAATAGTAACGCAGTTCACCAGTTCGGGTAAACAGTTGCTCGTTCCGCGTCAAATGATTTTTGGCCAGGAATTGACGGTGATTTGATTGAAAGATACAAGAATCAAGATGCAAGAATCAAGATACAAGATTCAAGAAGCAAGATACAAGAAGCAAGATACAAGATTCAAGATCCCAAATCATTAATGAATCATTAAATCTATAAATCATTAAATCATCATCACACCTGTGAAGGCGCCTTTCACACTACTGTGAAGACACCTTTCACACTACTGTGAAAGCACCTTTCACACAGGTGTGAAAGCGCCTTTCACGCACCGGTGAAGACAAGGTTAACCCTCTTCTGCAATTATCGCGGATTTATAACCTAATTCAAAATGCTTATGTTCTTTATAATGAGCGGGAAGTCTTTGTGAAAAATAAAATTACTTATCTGCCTGCCTATTATGTTATGTTTCTTTAAATTATTCGTTTAAGTAGTTCAATAATTCTCAGTCTCCACCGCCGTAAGCACACCCGGAAATTACACCTATCCGTGCGTCCTTTTTTATTTTCACAACGATTGGATTGTGATTGATTTTCCCTATCTTTGCCGTCAATATTAGGTTTACCCCGTTTTTATACTATATAAATTACTCTCTGATGATAAAATTCCCCAAGCCCTTTTGGGTTGCTAATTTCGTAGAACTTCTTGAGCGTCTGGCCTATTATGCCGTATTTATAGTCATTACGCTTTATTTGTCCAATGTATGGGGTTTTTCCGATATTGAGGCCGGCGTTATTGCCGGCCTGTTTTCGGCAATGCTTTACCTGTTACCTGTGTTTGCCGGCGCCATATCCGACAAGATAGGCTTTCGTCCGGCCATCATTCTTGCCTTCGCATTGTTGACGGTAGGGTACGCCGGGCTGGGAATTTTGCCGACAATGCTCGAAAATGCAGGATTGGTCAAATATGACATGACCACCACCTATACCGGCTTGAATGAGAGCTATCTGAGATGGTCTATTATCGCTCCCCTGGTATTGGTCGTTATCGGCGGATCGTTCATTAAATCGGTTATTTCGGGTACAGTGGCGCGCGAAACCACGCCGGAAAACCGGGCCCGCGGCTATTCTATCTTCTATATGATGGTGAATATCGGCGCTTTCATGGGAAAGACGGTCGTCGATCCGTTACGGAGGAGCATGGGAGACCAGGGATTGGTTTACCTGAACTACTTCTCGGCGTCCATGGCGCTCCTTGCCCTGATTGCCGTTTACTTGTTCTATAAGTCGGCCAAGACCGAAGGAAAAGGGAAAAGTTTTGCGGAGTTGGGAAGATCGCTGGGAAAAGTGATGCTGAACGGCCGTTTGATGTTGCTGATATTGATCGTGAGCGGTTTTTGGGTCATCCAGAGCCAGATGTACGCCACCATGCCCAAATATGTGATCCGGTTGATTGGGGAGGGAGCGTCGCCGGGGTGGTACGCCAACGTGAATCCCTTAATCGTTTTCGTTTGCGTGAATTTTATCACTTCAATTATGAAGAAACGCAGCGCCATCACCTCTATGATGACGGGAATGTTCATTATCCCGTTATCTGCCTTAGCGATGTCCTTCGGCACGCAAATAGGAGCGGCAAATATCCTGGGTCTGCACCCTGTGGCATTTATGATGATCATCGGTATCGCTATGCAGGCGCTGGCAGAGTGTTTTATTTCGCCCCGTTACTTAGAGTATTTCTCCCTTCAGGCCCCCAAAGGGGAAGAAGGACTTTACTTAGGATTCAGCCACCTGCACTCTTTTTTCTCGTTTCTGCTCGCTTTCGGGTTGTCGGGATTCCTGTTGGACAAGTATTGTCCCGATCCGCGGCTGTTCACCAACGACGCGGGCGTGTTGGATTCCGCCGCTTACGCTGTAGCCACGCAAAACGCGCATTATATATGGTATGTTTTTGTGGGAGTAGGGGCTATCTCGGCCGTAGCGCTCTTTTTTTACGGGCGTATTACACGTAAGATAGATCTAAAGAAAGAGCAGGCAAACGCCGGGATTTGAAAAAATAAAGGAATGATAAACTGTAACTGAAAACTTGTCCCCTTGCCGGGTGTTATTATATCAAAGGTTTACGGGCAAGATAGTACGGTTATGTCGAGAATAAAATCATATATAATAATGTATAATTATCTTTTTTAAATCACAAAGAGGTATGAGATTAGATCTGAGTTCACACATTACTTTTGAACGGGTTCCCAAAAAGTATTACAGGCCGGAAAACGACTTCGAGGAGTATAACTTGTCACGTTTCGAGAAACTGCCGGTTGCTATTTATGAAGAGTCAAAAAGAGCGGCGCAAAAAATAGCGAAAGATATCGTCAATGAAATGAAAGAAAAGCAGCAGAAGGGGAAGCCTTTTGTGTTGGGAATCAGTGGAGGAGCTTCTCCGATGCCGGTTTACGAAGAATTAGTGAGGTTGCACAGGGAAGAAGGCGTTAGTTTTAGCAATATGGTTGCTTTTAACACGTATGAATTTTATCCGGTGCTCGACTTCACTTACAGCAATTTGCAGATGTTGAAGGAGATCTTTCTCTATCAGGTCGATATTGACCAAAAGAATATCTTCTCTCCGGATGCAACCGTTGAAAAAGATTTGATTGCCGAAAACTGCGAGGCGTTCGAGCAGAACTTAAAAGAAATAGGAGGGCTCGATTACCTGCTGTTGGGATTAGGCAGCAAAGGGAATGTAGGATTTAACATGCCCGGCAGCAGTCTTCATTCGCAAACCCGTTTGGTGATGCTCGATGGCGACTCCAGAAAAGATATTGCCCGCAACTTCGGATCGCTCGACAAAGTGCCGGTAAGCGCCATTACTATGGGTTTGTCAGACATGATGGAAGCCAGGAAGATCACGCTGGTAGCCTGGAGCGAACAGAAAGCCGAAAGCATCAAGGGCATTGTGGAAGGGCCGGTAACCGACCTGGTACCCGGTTCCATACTGCAAA
>JAISZV010000008.1 GCA_031284475.1 Proteiniphilum sp.
ATTGCACAACCCGCCCCCGCGATCTGGTTGAAAAATATACGGACGGGACAATCCAATATCCGCCGACTGCTCCGGATCAATCGTATCGCGACTTGGTGCACGAGTGTGTGGATAGTTATCCCTGGATTCGGTTCGGAATAGACTTGCTGATAGGGAATCAGGCCGACAGCGCTCTCAATGTGAAGGCCAAAATGTATATTCCTGCTTATTTGATGAACTCTTTCGAGAAGGCAGTCATCCAAAGAAACGATACATTGAGCGAACCGTTGGTAAAAAACACGGAAATACTGTTATCTGTTGATACAGATAGAAATAAAAAGAGAGAACGGGATGTAGTCACTCCTATCACAATGGCATTCGCGTTATTTCTCCTTGCTATAATCGTCTCCCTGATCCAGGTCGTCAAACTGAACAAGACAAAACTCCCCAATCTCTATGACACTATACTGTTCGTAATAGCAGGCCTGGCAGGGGTAATTCTTTTGGTACTGATGTATTTCTCGGAGCATCCCGCCACCAATCCCAACTGGAATTTTGTCTGGTTGAATCCGTTTGCGCTGGTCGCCGCATCTTTGTTCTGGATGAAATCGGCAAATAAGGCGGTTTATTTCTATCATTTTATTAACTTTGCACTCTTAACGCTTTTCCTTTTGTTATGGCGGTTGATACCCCAGCAATTGCCGGTGGCCACGATCCCATTTTCAATGAGTTTGTGGCTCAGATCGGGAACAAACATTTATATGTTGAGAAAAAGGCGGTTAAAAAACAGGCAGTTCACTACAAGCAAGCATCTGAAAGAGGGGTGGGGTGGACTATAGATCGGTAAACGACAGAGACATACGCATGGTTAGAATATTATCTTCACTGGTTGCTTTTTTTTCAATCACTACGCTCTTTGCGCAAACGCCTTCGGGAGAAATACCGAAATTGCTGGTGGGCATTACCATCGACCAGTTCCGGGGCGATTACCTTGAGATGTTCAGGCATAAATTCGGGCCCGGGGGATTCAACAGGTTGTTGAATAACGGACTTGTATATAGCAATATATATTACGATTTCCCCAATCTGAATAAAGCGTCTGCCATTACTACCATCTTTACCGGCGCCAATCCTTCCTATCATGGAATTATGGCCGAAAACAGGTATATTGTGGAATCGAACCTTGAGATATCCTCATTCTTCGACGATAATTACCTGGGGAATTTCACTACGGAAAAACTTTCACCCCTTCCCATCAAGGTATCCACTATTGCCGACGAACTGAAAGTAGCTTCCGGAGGGCAGTCGGATATCTTTGCCTTCGCTCCCGACGCATCCCAGGCGTTCGCCTCCGGCGGCCATGCCGCCAGCGGCGCTTTCTGGATCGAGGATGTAAGCGGGAAATGGGCTACCACTACCTTTTATAATACGAAACAGCCGGTAGTAGATCAGCATAACCGTAGTGCACAGTCACTTACCTATACTATCGGTAGTATCACATGGCGTCCGGCAATTGACGTAAACAGGTACGACGCTTTTCCATATACCCGCAACAGGTATAATTTTCAGCACTATTTTGGGCTTGATAAGAAAGACAATATCCGCCTGTTCAAGCAATCGCCGTATGTAAATAAGGAAGTGAACGACATGGCCGTCAGGCTGCTTGAATCGGGATCGCTGGGTAAACGGATGAATCCCGACTTCCTGGCGCTTACCTTTTATGCCGGTAATTATGAAAAAGCGCTCGACAAAAATTACTCCGTGGAGATACAGGACGCCTATTACCGTCTCGACCAGGAGTTGGAGAGGCTGCTCCATGCAATCGACGCTTCCGTGGGACTTAAAAATACGCTGATTTTTGTGGTTCCGACCGGATATTTCAACGAACAGGAGATCATTCCCGAAGGCATGGTTACTTCGGGCGGCGATTTTTACCCCGAAAGAAGCCAGGCGCTGCTCAATATGTATCTGATGGCGCTCTATGGCAGAGAACAGTGGATCAAGAAATATTACAATAAACAATTCTTTTTCGACAGGAAATTACTCGAAGATAAGAAGATCGATTTAAGGGAATTTCAGCAAAAAGCCGCTGAATTTCTGGTACAATCGGCAGGTATTCAGGATGTGATCACTTCATATCAGATGTTGCACGGCGCCTATAACCAGGATGTGCAATATTACAGGAATGGGTATTATAAAGGCGTCTCAGGCGATCTGTTCCTTTGCTTGCAACCCGGTTGGCGGGTGGTAGATCCCCAATCGGATCAAAACGAAAGGGTGCGGAACAATGCCGTAGTGGCTCCGGTGATCTTTTTCGGGAGCGATATCAAACCCCAGAGAATTGAGCGGGCTATCGAAGCAACGGAAATTGCCCCGAGCGTGTCGTACCGCTTACGTATTCGCGCCCCCAATGCCGCGGAAGGGAAGATTTTAGGCGAGCTTTTTCGATAAGCAATTTTAAACCTTTCTTAATTATTAGATAAATAGCAACTTATACGATATTTATAAAGAATACATACAGAATGTAATAAAATATACCTACTATGGGATGGAATGATTTTATATCAAAAATAATCGGTAACAAGGCACAACGCGACCTGAATGAAATAAATCCGGTTGTGAAAAGGGTGAGGGAGGCCTATACCGAAATAGAGAAACTCTCTAACGATGAATTGCGTAACAGGACAAAAGAACTTGAGAAGCGCATTCAGGAATATGTAGCGGAAGAGAAAGCGCAGATAGCGCAATTGAAGGCCGGTATAGATGCAATAGAACTGGATAAGCGCGAAGCGGTGTGGAACCAGGTAGATAAACTGGAGAAAGAGGTGGTCGATAAATATGAGAAGGCGCTGGATGAAGTTTTGCCGGAGGCATTCTCCATTATGAAAGATACAACCCGCCGTTTCACACAGAATCAGGAAATAGTGGTAACCGCCACCGATTTCGACCGGGATTTGGCTGCAAGTCACGATTTTGTTCGCATTGAAGGTGATAAGGCCATTTATCAAAACCATTGGATGGCCGGTGGAAACGAGATCACCTGGGATATGATTCATTATGATGTGCAGCTCTTTGGCGGCGTGGTATTGCACCGCGGTAAAATTGCCGAGATGGCCACAGGAGAAGGTAAAACGCTGGTAGCTACGCTTCCCGTATTCCTGAACGCGCTCACTCATGAAGGCGTGCATGTGGTAACCGTGAACGATTATCTGGCGAAACGCGACTCGGAATGGATGGGCCCCATGTATATGTTCCACGGCTTGTCGGTTGACTGTATAGATAAGCATGAACCCAACTCCGACGCTCGCCGGAAGGCTTACGAATCGGATATTACTTTCGGTACGAATAACGAGTTCGGTTTCGATTACCTGCGCGACAATATGGCGGTCTCCCCGAAAGACCTGGTACAGCGCAAGCACAACTATGCCATTGTGGATGAGGTGGACTCGGTATTGATCGATGACGCCCGCACCCCGTTGATCATTGCAGGCCCGGTGCCCAAAGGAGACGATCAGTTGTACGACCTGTTCCGCCCGCGGGTGGAATTGATCGTGAAAGCACAGCGCGAATTGACCACCCACCTGTTGGCCGATGCAAAAGCAAAAATGGGCTCTTCCGATTCCAAAGAACAGGAAGAGGGCGCATTATTGCTTTTCCGCTCCTATAAGGGTATGCCGAAATACAAACCGCTGATCAAATTCCTCAGCGAGCAGGGCGTGAAGGCGGCCATGCTTAAAACCGAAGCATTCTATATGCAAGAGCAGATGCGTAATATGCACATCGCAACCGATCCGCTTTACTTCGTGATCGATGAGAAAATGAATAGTATTGAACTGACGGATAAAGGGATTGACCTCCTGACCGGGAAGTCGGACGATCCGCAGTTCTTTATCCTGCCCGATATTACCTCCGAACTGTCGGAATTAGAACACTCTTTGCTTTCGGATGTAGAGAAAGCAACCAAAAAAGATGAGTTGTTGCAGAATTACGCGGTTAAATCGGAACGCGTGCATACCGTCAACCAATTGCTGAAAGCATATACGCTGTTTGAAAAAGATGATGAGTACGTTGTGATCGACAACAAAGTGAAGATTGTGGATGAACAGACCGGCCGTGTGATGGAAGGACGCCGCTACTCCGACGGCCTGCACCAGGCAATTGAGGCAAAAGAACGGGTAAAAGTGGAAGCAGCCACCCAAACATTTGCTACCATCACATTGCAGAATTTTTTCAGAATGTACGGCAAGTTGGCGGGTATGACCGGTACGGCTGAAACCGAAGCGGGAGAGTTTTGGGACATCTATAAACTGGATGTGGTGGTGATACCTACCAATAGACCCATCATTCGTAATGACCAGAACGACCGTATTTACAAGAGTAAGCGGGAGAAATACACAGCAGTCATCGAAGAGGTGGAGAAGTTGATTTCACAGGGCCGCCCCGTTCTGGTGGGAACCACTTCGGTAGAAATATCCGAGTTACTGAGCCGTATGCTCACCCTCCGAAAGATCAAACACAATGTATTGAATGCCAAGTTGCACCAGCGTGAAGCCGAGATCGTAGCCAATGCCGGGCAGCGTGGAATGGTGACCATTGCCACCAACATGGCCGGTCGCGGTACCGACATCAAGCTC
>JAISZV010000076.1 GCA_031284475.1 Proteiniphilum sp.
TCCCTTGTTATTAGTTTCAACAATGCGTTCGTCGCCGGCCCCCTTAATTGTCAACTTTATCTTAGCGGATTCTATGGGCACAAACGTGGTATTATCAGTAATCAAACTCGTAACGGCTACCGGATATTCCGTTTCCTGCACTGGTATTTCACCGTCAACAGGCGTTAATACGACAACATCTTTATATTCGTCTTCCAATCCCGGCGTTCTTTCAGATTCAGGACGCGCCGTTGACGCTTCCGCCACAGTCGCTATAGCGGTTAATGATATCAGGCTAATATTTTTCGTCAGTTTTTGCCCTACATCTTCACTTACCCGGAAATCTTCCACATAGGGCTGATACCCCGGAATATCTATGGTGATACGGTATGAGCCGCCCGCCGACAGGGTGGCATAAAACATACCCTTATTATCCGTTTCAATCACTTCTTCGGAGTCGTTGCTTTTATCGAGAAGACGCAAATTCACCGTCAGCGGCATGTAGGTTTGGTTGCTGGAAATAAACCCGTGCAGTGCGGCGGGATACTTAGCGACCACAGAAGACGCTGCCGCAGAAGCCACAGACGTTCCCGATATCATTGAAAGAGGCTCACCGGAAGAGATTGTGCCAATGGCTTCAGCACTTACGTTCATAGACGCGGGCGCTGTTTTGCGCACAGGCATCACGCCGGGCATGAAGTTCACCCGGTAAATGTCATACCCTCTCCCGTTGGCGCGATTTGAAGTAAAGTACAACCGATTCCCGTCTTCCGAAATGGAATACACGATATCATCGGCAGTGGAATTAATGGGATACCCTAAGTTTTCCGGCTTGCTCCATTGTTTGCCGTCATATTCTGTTTTAAAGATATCGTATCCCCCCATGGTTTGGTGCCCATTCGAGCTAAAATATAAAATCTGACTGGCAGGATGTAAAACCACGCCAAATTCATCACCGGCAGTGTTTATTTCACTAAAATTATGAGGGCGCTCCCATTGTCCTTTTTTATTGCTTTGAGAGATGAAAATATCAAAACCACCGGCGCCTTCATAGCGATTGCTCGAAAAGAAAGCAAGCGGGTTCTGCGATTTTGATAAGGTCGCCAACGATTCATAATAGCCCTGTCCCATCTGTTGCTGGCTGCCGATATTGACCGAGAACCATTTTGTAAGGATGGGCGTACCACTTTTATTTACCAGCGTTAATTCCGTTAATGTTTCTCTTTCGGGAAGCAAAAACGACTGATAGGTCTCTACCGCCGCTTTCCACCCGCCGGAGGTGCGCTCTGCAGCATATAGCTTGTTCTTCCCGCCGGAAAAACGTTCGAAAAAAAGTGTTTCATCACCATCTGCAACAATCGGCAAATACTCCATATTTGCCGTGTTCACCGCGGTACCCATGCTTTCTACACGAACATCTATCGCGTCGTTCATCAATTCCTGGGCATATTTGCATTCTTTGATTTTTGAGCCGATAATGTTGCTCATTTCCGAATTTCTCGCCGCGATATTATACGATTCAACGGCTAACTCAAATTCCCCCGTTTGCTGTTGAGCCTGCCCGATTAAAAAGTGTATATCCTTAAAACCTTTTTCGTCCAATGAGAATGCCTTCTTCAGAAACTTCAATGATTCCCCATAGTTCCCTATGTACAGGTACGACTTCCCAATGGTATAATTCAACTGTGCGCTTTGCGGATTAAAGGCGTTGGCCTGTAAAAAATATACCAGCCCTTGCGACACCATGTCTATTGCCTTAGCCTTATGTCGGATATCCACGCCCTTCCCAAATAACATAGTTTCTGCTTCAAAAAGGAATACTTCTCCTTTGTGAATAACCTCTAATACTTTTTTCAGTTCATCTCCTCGATCCGGAAAATTATTGTGTTCAAATTTAATGTTTTGGGCAAATACATTCGTAACCACCACGAAAACAGCAGCCAATAATGCACACTTTCGTTTTAAAACGTCCATAAAAACTTATTTTTTAGTTAACTGTTACAAGCTACAAATATAACTCTTTTTTTTCATATTATAGACTTCATTCGCTGTAAAATTTCTTCTTTTTTAAGAAGTGCGGCTATTTCAAACAGACTTGGGCCTTTTGAGGCCCCTACAATGCACAGTCTGAACGCATTCATTACAGCGCCCATATTCAAATTATTATTTGTGATCCACGTATGTACCACATATTCTATATTTTCCTTGGTAAACGGCTCCACCGTTTCCAGCAAGGCGGTCAATGTCTTCATTAAGGCTAAGGTCTCTGAATTCCAATATTTTTGCACGGCCTTTTCGTCATAAGAAGTGGGCGCCACGAAAAAATATGCCGAAAGTTCCCAGAAATCTTTTACGAAAGTGGCTCGTTCTTTGATGAATCCGCAGACTTGCGCTACATATTCATCATCGGCCGAAATCCCCCGCTCGCGCAATTCCACCTGGTAAAGTTGCGCCAGCTCCTCATTGGATTTTGTCCTCAAAATCTGCTGATTAAACCATTTAGCCTTGTCGGGATTAAATTTGGCGCCCGATTTTATTACCCGGTCCAACCCAAACAAATTCACCAACTCCTCCAGTGAAAATAATTCCTGCTCGGTGCCCGGATTCCAACCCAACAGCGCCAGCAAATTAATAAAGGCTTCGGGAAAATAGCCATCTTCCCTATAACCTCTTGAAAATTCGCCGCTTGATGGGTCTTTCCAGGCCAACGGAAAGACCGGAAAGCCCAACCGGTCGCCGTCGCGCTTGCTGAGCTTCCCTTTCCCGTCGGGCTTGAGCAGCAAGGGGAG
>JAISZV010000246.1 GCA_031284475.1 Proteiniphilum sp.
TTCGGAGTTTGAGATAAATCTTCATTGAGCGGTGAACAAACAAAGCAAATACGATGAGCGCTATTAATTGCAATTATAAAGAGCATCAAAACGTCAGCTACAAACGGTTTCTATATCTGGGTTCATTTGGCAGCAGCGACCCGCGTTTCGATTCGATATGGATTACGGGGGCCTATACAACCCATCTCAATATGCAGGAGTACTTCTGGGACGGGATCAAACGGGATCGCTTAGTCTGGTTGGGCGATTTTCATCCGGGAGCTCAAAAAATCTTTTAGGGTTCAATGCTCAAAGAGGCTGTTTTCATGTAATTGTGAAACAGCCTCTTTCTTTATATCTTCCCGGTTACGGACTGAATAAATCAGGCCGCAACTGTTTTGGTAACTACTCGCTTCGCCGTACGCTTCCCCGGTTACAGCCTAAATAAATCCGGCGCAACTATCCGGTTATTTATGTCTTCCGGCCAGTATAGCTTCAATATCTTCTAATTTCAGTTTCTTTGTTTTCAGCAGGATGAGGAAGTGGTATAGCAGGTCGGCCGCTTCGTTTTTGAACAGGTCTATGTTGTTGTCTTTTGCTTCTATCACCAGTTCTACGGCTTCTTCTCCCACTTTTTGCGCTACTTTGTTCACGCCGCGGCTGAAGAGTTTGCTGGTGTACGAACCTTCGGGATTCTCGGTGATTCGCTGCTCGATTACGTTTTCCAGTTCGTACAGGAATCCTTTTGGTTGTTTGTCCCCGAAACAGGAGGCTGTCCCTGTATGGCAGGTTGGCCCTTGCGGATAGGCTTTGATGAGGATTGCATCATGGTCGCAATCCGTCAGGATTTCGTCCACGACCAGCCAGTTGCCCGACGTTTCTCCTTTTGTCCAGAGGCGGTTTTTGCTTCTGCTGAAAAAAGTAACTTTTCTTTCTTTTTGTGTTTTCGCGAACGCTTCTTCGTTCATATAGCCCACCATCAATACCTGTAAGGTGAGCGTGTCCTGAATAACGGCAGGTACTAATCCTCCCTGTTTTGAAAAATCAATATTCATCGTATGGGTATGTTTTGAGTTTTTAAATAATGTTTTAATGCCGGAATGGGTATTTCCCCAAAATGAAAAATGCTGGCGGCCAGCGCTGCGCTTGCTTTTGTTTGTGTGAATACTTCGGCGAAGTGCTCCGGCGTTCCGGCTCCGCCCGAAGCGATCACGGGAATGTGTACGGCTTCGCTTACGGCGGCCGTAATGTCAATGGCGAAACCATACTTAGCGCCGTCGTTGTTTATGGAGGTGAGCAGTATCTCTCCTGCGCCGCGTTGTTCGCCCTCTTTTGCCCAGTCGATGGCGCGTAGGGTTGTAGGCGTTTTACCGCCGTGGGTGTAGACAATCCATTGGTTGTGCTCGAAGTGGGCGTCGATGGCCAAAACTACGCACTGGCTGCCGAATTGCCCGGCAATTTCGGCAATCAGGCCGGGGCGCTCGACGGCTGCGGAGTTCAGGCTTACTTTGTCGGCTCCGGCGCGGATGATGGCGCGGGCGTCGTCCAACGAATGGA
Organism: Proteiniphilum sp.; assembly: GCA_031284475.1. GTDB lineage: Bacteria > Bacteroidota > Bacteroidia > Bacteroidales > Dysgonomonadaceae > Proteiniphilum. Next base: position 1,537 of record JAISZV010000246.1, read on the forward strand.
TTCCCCCCCCGACGGTAAAAGGTATATTGATTTCCCGTGCAACGCGCGCAACTAATTCCGTAAGCGTCTTACGCCTTTCGATGGTGGCGGTAATATCCAAGAACACCAATTCATCCGCCCCTTCCTGTACGTATCGTTTGGCAAGCTCCACCGCATCGCCGGCGTCGCGAATATCCACAAAATTGACCCCTTTTACGGTGCGTCCGTCCCTGACGTCGAGGCAGGGGATAATTCTTTTTTTCAGCATTGTTATTTATTTTATTCTCCGAACATCAAACTCGTTTCTCTGAGAAACAAAAAGGTTTTTCCGAGAGAGAAAAAGGTTTCTCCGAGAAAGAAAAAGGTTTCTCCGAGAAACAAAATTGATTCTCTGAGCATCAAAATCTATTATTTTCCGAGCGCCAAATTCCATTCTCCAATCCTACTTTTATCCGTCAATGAATTCCCGCAACTCATGAAGACTTATTTTCCCTTCATAGATGGCTTTTCCGGTAATAACTCCGTCGCAACCGAGTTGTTTCAGGGCGATTAAATCGTCGATGGATGAAACGCCGCCGCTGGCAACCAGTTTTACGCCGGTTTTTTCGATAATTTCCCGGTACAATTCGTTGGACGTGCCTTGCAACATGCCGTCTTTCTGAATATCGGTGCAGATGACGTACACGATCCCTTTTTTCGCATAACCGGAGATAAAATCCGCCACGTCGAGTTCCGACTGCCGTATCCAGCCGTGCGTAGCGATTTTACGGTTGTTACTGTCGGCTCCGAGGATGATTTTCTCCGCGCCGTATCTGTCGAGCCATTGCCGGAAAGTACCGGGTTGTTGTACCGCGACGCTTCCACCCGTAATTTGCATTGCCCCGTTTTCGAAAGCAATACGCACGTCTTCGTCGGATTTGATGCCGCCGCCGAAGTCTGTTTTTAACGAAGTCTTTGAGGTGATGTCGCGCAAAACCTTATGGTTGACAATGTGTTTTGAGCGTGCGCCGTCGAGATCCACCACGTGCAGGTATTGTATGCCGTTGGCTTCAAATTCTTTGGCTACTTCGAGCGGATCGTCGTTATAAATTTTCTGCGTACTGTAATCGCCTTTAGTGAGCCGTACGCACTTACCGCCGAGAATATCTATGGCCGGAATAATTCTCATTTTTAATTTTAGTTGTTAGTTATCAAATCGATGAAATAACAAATCATTCTATCCTCCCGATCCTTAAAATCACAATTCCAGGAAATTCTTCAAGATTCTTTCTCCCACGTCGCCCGATTTTTCGGGATGAAACTGTGTGGCGTAGAAGTTCTCTTTTTGTATGGCTGCGCTGAACGGCAGAATATAATCGCAGCGGGCGATTGTTTCGGGACAGATTTCGGCGTAGTAGCTGTGCACGAAATAAACGGCGTCATCCTTGCCGAAACCGGCGAAAAGCGGATTTTCTACTACGTCGAGGTTGTTCCACCCCATGTGGGGCACGATGTCCGTTGCCGGAAATTTTTTCACCTCCGTATCAAAGATCTCCAGGCATTGGGTGTTTCCCTCTTCCGAGCGCCGGCACATCAGTTGCAGGCCGAGGCAGATACCCAGCGCCGGTTGATGCAAAGAGCGAATGATTTTGTCCAATCCCCTGTTTTTAAGATACATCATTGCCGATCCCGCTTCTCCTACGCCGGGAAAGATCACCTTTTCGGCGGAGAGTATCTCCTGGGTATCGTCGGTCACCTTGCAGCCGTAACCCATCCGCTCAACGGCATTCCTGACCGATGCAATATTGCCTGCGTTGTATTTGATAATCGCGATCATGGTCAAATGGTTCCTTTCGTGCTTGGTATTCCTTCTGTCCCGTCGCGTTTCACCGCCATCTTCACCGCGCGGGCAAAGGCTTTGAAGATGGCTTCTATTTTATGGTGTTCATTGTCGCCTTCGGCTTTGATGTTGAGGTTGCACCGGGCGCTGTCGCTGAACGATTTGAAGAAATGCATCACCATTTCCGTGGGGAGGCCGCCCACAAACTCGCGCCTGAACTCCGCTTCCCATACCAACCACGGGCGTCCGCCGAAGTCGATGGCCGCTTGCGCCAGGCAGTCGTCCATCGGCAACAGGAAGCCGTACCGTTCCACTCCCTTTTTCTTGCCCAACGCCTGCACGAAGGCTTCCCCCAAAGCGATGCCCGTATCTTCTACGGTATGATGCTCATCCACCTGCAAATCGCCCTCTACGCGAATGGTAAGGTCGATATTGCCGTGGCGGGCGATCTGGTGAAGCATGTGGTCGAAGAATCCTATTCCGGTAGAAATATCGCTTTTGCCGCTCCCGTCGAGGTTCACCTCTACAAAGATGTCGGTCTCCGACGTTTTTCTGCCTGCTTTCCCCCTGCGCGGCTCCGCTTTCAGGAAGCGATAGATATTCCCCCAGTCCGTAGTGCATAACGCTGCTCCCGGATATGAATTATTGTTTAGCAAGATGGCTTTGCAATTCATATTTTCAGCCAATTGTACGTCTGTGATCCGGTCGCCTATCACATAAGAGTTCTCCAGGTCGTATCCTCCTTTCAGGTAATGGGTCAGCATACCGGTACCCGGTTTCCGGGTAGGCAGGTTTTCATGGGGAAAGGAGCGGTCGATCAACACTTCGTTGAAGCGTACTCCTTCATTTTCAAAAGCCTTGATGATTTTCTCCTGTACCGGACGGAAGGTTTCTTCGGGAAACGAAGGGGTACCCAGTCCGTCCTGGTTGGTGACCATCACCAGCTCATATTCCAGTTCGCCTGCGATACGGGAGAGGTTACGGAATACTTTGGGATAAAACTCCAGCTTTTCTAAGCTGTCAACCTGCTCATCTTCCGGCTCTATGATCAACGTTCCGTCGCGGTCTATAAATAATACTTTCTTCATTTGGGATTTATGATTTGGGATTTGGGATGTTGGGGGCTGGAGGTGCGGAAGTGGTTCTATTTTGATCTTGATTCTTGTTTCTTTGCTCTTGCATCTTGTGTCTTGCATCTTGTGTCTTTCACCCATAATTCCGTAATTCATCCAACAGCATCCGGTTCTCTTCCGGCGTTCCCACCGTAATACGAAGGCAGTTGCGGACAACCGCGCTGCGGTTCCTTACAATCACTTTCTTATCGACCAAGTATTGATACATTGCATTGGCTTCCGTTACTTCTACCAGCAGGAAATTTGCATCGGAAGGGTGCACGCGTCGTACTGCGGGCAAATCTTTCAACTCTTTTTCCAACAGGGCGCGTTGATCCAAAATGACAGATACCTGCCGCTCAAATTCGAGCGGGTCGGAGAGCGCTTTGAGCGCTTCGGCCTGATTCGGCGCGCTCACGTTGTATGGCGGTTTCGTCTTGTCCATCAATGCAATGATAGCGGCGTTTGCGTACGCCACCCCTACGCGCGCCCCGGCCAGTCCCCAGGCTTTGCTGAAAGTCTGCATCACGATCAGGTTGGGGTAATCCGTTAGTTTTTCGAGGAAGCTGTTGCCGGCGCTGAAATCAATGTAAGCCTCATCTACCGTCACTATTCCCCGGAACTCCGCGAGTAACCGCTCCGCATTATGCAGGCGGTTGCCCGTGGGATTGTTGGGCGAGCAGACAAAAATACATTGGGCGGGATAAGAGAGTATCTTGTCAATATCCAGGTCGAACCGCTCCGTCAGGGGTACCTGCACCACCTCCACGTTGTTGATATTTGCCGATACCTCATACATGCCGTAGGTAGGAGGGCAGATGATTACGCGATCCCGTTGGGGTTCGCAGAAAATACGGTAGATCAAATCAATCACTTCGTCGCTCCCGTTCCCGATAAATATATTTTCCACCGGGATCCGTTTCCTTTCGGAAAGCGCTTTTTTCAGCAAGCGCTGATGAGGATCGGGGTAACGGTTCCTTTGGCCGAACGGGTTTTCGTTGGCGTCGAGGAATACGCCCTCGTCGCCTGTAAATTCGTCGCGCGCGCTGGAGTAGGGGAGTAGCGCCCGTATATTGGGACGCGCCAGCGATTCCGGGTCAAGTTTCTCTATCATTGTTTTTATCTTACAGTGTTTGTGCTTGCTTTTACCGTTTCCAAACGAAGCGTCATAGCATTTTTGTGAGCGATGAGTTGCTCCGCTTCGGCCATGACCTCAACTGCGTTGCCGATACTGGCCACCCCCTCTTCGCTCAGTTGCTGGAAAGTGATCTTTTTAATGAAGCTGTCGAGCGATACGCCGCTGTACGCCGCCGCATAACCGCTTGTGGGGAGCGTGTGGTTGGCGCCGCTGGCATAATCGCCGGCGCTTTCGCAACTGTAATGGCCCAGGAAAACGGACCCGGCCGAAGTAACGCCACGGCTCAGCAACACAGGGTTTTCGGTAGCCATGATAAGGTGTTCGGGAGCGTAAAAGTTACTGAACGCAACACATTCGTCCATATTATTGAAAAGAATCGCCTTGCTGTTTTTGAGCGCTTGCGCCGCTACCTCTTTCCGGGGCAGGTTCGGCAGTTGGAACTCCAGTTCCCTGTTGACCGCTTTGATCACCTTTTTGTTGTCGGAAAGCAGTATCACCTGGCTGTCTGGCCCGTGTTCGGCTTGCGATAGCAGGTCGGCCGCCACAAACGACGGGTTACAAGCGTCGTCGGCAATCACTAAGAGTTCGCTTGGCCCTGCCGGCATGTCGATGGCTACGCCGTAGTACTGCGCCGAGCGTTTGGCCGCCATCACATATTGGTTGCCCGGGCCGAATATCTTGTCCATTTTGGGGATGCTTTCCGTACCGAAAGTCATTGCCCCGATAGCCTGTATGCCTCCTGCCGCGAAGATTTTCGTCACCCCCGTGAGCGCGGCGGAGTAGAGGATGGCGGGATGGATTTCCCCTTTCTCATTAGGAGGCGTACACAATATGACCTCGCGGCAACCGGCGATTTTTGCAGGGACGGCGAGCATCAGCACCGTAGAAAAAAGCGGCGCGGTACCGCCCGGCACGTAGATGCCGACCCGTGTGATAGGGCGCGGCTCGCGCCAGCAAACCACGCCGGGGGCCGTCTCTGTTTTGCGTACCTCTTCCTGTTGGGATCGGTGAAAAACCTCTATATTTTTCCGGGCCAGTTCAATGGCTTGTTTCAGCCGTTCCGGTACAAGGGCGGCCGCCTTTTCAATAGCGTCGCGATCCACCTCTAATGTTTCCTGGGCGGGACAGTCGAATTGCCGGCTATAGGTAAGTACAGCCTTATCGCCTTTGCGGTGAATGTTGTAGAACATCTTTTCCACCGTGTTCATCAGCTTCTGCTGCCTGATCATGGGGCGTTCGGCCAGTTTTTCCCTTTTACTTTGCGAAGGGTTTGAAATTGTCTTCATTATAACTAATTTAATGATTCAATGATTCAATGATGTGCAAATTCAATGTGCCAATGTGCTAATATGCTAATGTGACTAATGGGGTACTGGGGCTGATGAAACTAATGTGCTAAATTACATCCCTACATCATTACATTATTGAATCATTAAATCAATTAGCATTGTAACATTAGTACAGGTACATTAACGCTGGCGCGTTAACATTGGCACATTGGCACATTAGTCACATTGGCACATTAGATTATCATTTTTTCGATAGGAATCACAAGTATTCCCTCGGCGCCAATGCGTTTCAGTTCATCGATGATTTCCCAGAAATCGTCGTCGTTGATCACAGAGTGGATGCTGCTCCAGCCCTTGTCGGCCAGCGGAAGGATGCT
>JAISZV010000152.1 GCA_031284475.1 Proteiniphilum sp.
CTTCAATATGTCGTACGTTTTCCCGGAAAATTCAAGGGTGATCCACTCTCCTTCACGACTGGCGGTATCTACCAGAAAAACCGCTATCTCCCTTATATCCACATGAAATTCCTTTATTACTAACGAGGTAGCATCCGTTAATTTGAGGCGCAAACGTGAAGCATTTACACTGGGGTCGTCGCTGTTGCATGCCTGCCATGAGAAAATAAGGACGGCGATGAGCAATATATATCGAAAAAGCCGGTAGGGCATATTGTATATCCTTCTTTAATGATGTATGGATGCAAAATTACATAAATCCCAATCGCATACGCTACAAAAAACAATTAAATTTCCTGAATTTCCACAAAACAAGTGGATTTGGGATGTGGGATTTGGGATGTTGGGGGCTGGAGGTGGTTCTATTTTGATCTTGATTCTTGATTCTTGGCTCTTTGATCTTTGATTTGGGATGTGGGGGCTTTTTACATTAATTCCGGCAGTTCGCCCTGTTCGAATATTATCAAAGGGGAGTCAATTATATCTTTCTGAAAGAGGCGGATGGTTGCATCATCCGTTTCCGTAAGGAAAACCTTTATCCGGTTTTCCATCACGTCGGGATAAGCGCCGGCAAAACGGGTCATCAGCGGATGGTTTTCAGGGATAGCGCTGTTCATCAGGAAAGCGTCTATACTGTTCATCACCTGCATCATCCGGCGGTAGGAATATTGTACGGACTCCACATTAAAATTGTCCGTGCCGAGTATCTCTATTAAGCGTTTCTTGTTCTCTTCCGGGTTTCCGGTTACCGCAATCACTAACGTAGCGTTATTATCGACAAAAGCCCCGCCGTAATAATCGGGGTATAGATCGGGATCCGTTTCCCTTTCCATCCAGTTGTCGCCGAAAGAGGCCATCAACCGCTCATACAACTCTTCCGCCGATTGGGTTAGCGGTGCGTTTGCATTTGCGGTTACGGATTGGGAAACGCTGCCCTCCTCATTCTTTTTGTGCTGTTGATTGCATGATGTCGCCAAAAAGAATGTCAGGAAAGAAATGAAAAAGAGAAATGTGTTAGTTTTCTTCATAAGATTTGTTTGTGTTTATACTGAGGATCAAGAAGCAAAATGCCCCTTTAATTGATGCGTTTGCTATTATTCAAGATATTGAACCTATCTACCCCGTCGTATTCATTATTCAAATTGGGGGTATCCCCTATCCCAAGTTTTAGTTGCCCGTTTCTTCGTCCAACTCCTTGGCATTAAAGAGATACGGCGTATTCCACGTATTGTTCCTTTCCCCAATGAACACTTCGCCGAACGACATATATTTTAGATGCTGCACAATATCACCGTCCAAGTTAGCAATTAAACTTGAACTACCCAAATGATCCACATGATAATAGTACTTTTATATTTATTACGCACGTTTGCGCCGTTTATCCTTTCGCGTCCGCGGTGTTTATACGCAGACGCTTGTACCGTTAGTACGCAGACGCTCGCAGTTGTATACTGCAAGCGTCTGTAATTGCTATGCACGAGCGTCTCGCCCAATCCGGGAATTTTACTCATCATCAAATATCCGTTCAAAAAGAGCGAGCAGTTCATCCCGTACCGTTTTGTAATCCGTCAGTTTTCCATCACATACCTGATACTCCAGACTGTTTTTCCAGGCGATTTTCAATACACGGTCGTTATCATCATTAATAAGTTGAGCGACGCCCGTAAACGAAAGTTCCCTGTAAGCGGTTTTTATCTTAAAAGCTGCTGCAACTTTCTGCCAGTCAATATTTCCCATACATTTCCATATATACCATATATCGTAATAGTCGCGCGGAGCGGTATAGGAACGCTGTATCAATGCCCGAATTTTTTCGGCAAGCACTTCATGGATATTATACACGGGGACATTCAGCGCATTTTCCGTAAGATGATCGCTGTAGGGATGGTGAACATCCCGCAATTCCGCTTCAAAAACCATTATTTCATAAAGAATTACCTCTATTTTGATACCTGTCAGCCAACGTACGGGTTCAGGCGGTTGCTGGTCTTTACGATGGTCGGCTCCCCAGTATTTGATCCGGGCTGCGTAACCTGTACGTTTATCGTTAAACAGCAATTCATCAACGGATTGAATATACAGCGGTATTCCTGTCCTGCTTTCTGCAAGCGATGCAATACGTTGCAGCAAAGACATATCGAGGACGAAAGATGCGTTGCGGGAAGTAAAGTCGAGGTCTTCCGAAAACCTGTAATCCGGGAATCTGCATTTCCGCAGGCACGTTCCACCCTTGAATATAAGGTTTTCCCTGCATTCGGGAATGGAAAAAACAGCGTCAATGATATGCCCCAGTACCCAGTCCTTGTCTATCGTACTTGGTTTCACGCTTTTTTCAGTTGCCAGCCGGCTTATTTCGTTTTTGCCTATCATGTCAATAGTGATTTTCTACGATTGCCCTAATGTTCTCTTTGGTTATGTTTAATCTTAGATTCCAATCGCTTGCAATCTCCCCGCTTTGACGCCCC
>JAISZV010000165.1 GCA_031284475.1 Proteiniphilum sp.
CACCTCCAGCCCCCCACATCCCAAATCAAAGAACCAAGAATCAAGAGCCAAGAACCAAGATCAAAATAGAACCACCTCCGCACCTCCAGCCCCCCACATCCCACATCCCAAATCAAACATCCCAAATCGAACCGGTTATCAGGTCGCAGATAATAGCCTGTCGGGTGTACATACCGTTTTTCGCCTGTTGGAAGTAGTAAGCCTTCGGGTTTGCGTCCACGTCCTGATCGATTTCTTTCACGCGCGGGAGAGGGTGCAGCACCTTCAGGTTTTTTTTGGAATCCTCCAGCATACGGTTATGCAGGATATACACGTTTTTCACTTTCTCATATTCCATCAGGTCGGTAAAGCGTTCTTTCTGCACGCGGGTCATGTAAAGAATATCAGCGTTGTTGACCGCTTCGGGCGAGAACTCCGTAAACTCCCTGTAAGGGATCTTCCTGTTGTCGCAGAACGTTTTGTATTTGTCGGGGATATGCAATTCTTCCGGCGCCACAAAATTAAAAGTAGGGTTGAAGTAAGAAAGCCCCTGGATGAGCGAATGTACCGCGCGTCCGTATTTCAGGTCTCCCACGATGGTGATGGTAAGGTTTTCAAGCGTACCTTGCGTTTCGTAGATCGTGAAAAGGTCGAGCATCGTCTGCGTGGGATGCTGGTTAGAGCCGTCTCCGGCATTGATAATCGGTACGGGCGATATTTCCGAGGCGTAGCGGGCCGATCCTTCGAGGTGATGTCGCATGATGATAAGGTCGGCATAATTGCTAACCATCATGATGGTATCTTTGAGCGATTCCCCTTTGGTGGAACTGCTGGTAGCCGAATCGGAAAAACCGATGATGCGTCCGCTCAAGCGATTGACCGCCGTTTCAAAGCTGAGCCGCGTACGGGTAGACGGTTCAAAGAAAAGCGTAGCGCACACTTTCCCTTTGAGCAAATTACGGTCGGGATTCTGTTTGAACTTGGAAGCGCTTTCGATGATGCGGTAGACGTCGTCCTTGTTGTAATCGCCGATATTGACTAAACTTTTGGTACCCATTTGTCTTTAATTTACAAGTACAAATTATTTTAGACAAAAGTAGGGAATTTCGGAGTAATTGAGGGAAAGATTAAAGGAAAATTTTAGAGGAGATTAAAAAAAAGCCGCAAGGGGGCGGGTTGTTTCACCTTTCCTTGCAGCCTGAATGTTTATGATCGTTTATGATTCATCCTCTTTTTGATCGCTTCTGCGGAAGAAATTCCAACTTTCCACGGAAAAAGTTTCAACTCCCCTTGCACCCTGAATATTTATGATTCCTCTTCTTTCCGGTCACTTCTGCGATAGAAAAAATTTCACACTTCCGGATCCGTATCAAACAACTCATGCCACGGCAACCCCTGTTTATTGAGTTGTTCCATAAACGGATCGGGATTAAACTCTTCCACGTTGAACACCCCCGGCCTTTTCCATGCGCCTTGCAGGAACATCATCGCGCCGATAGTCGCCGGCACGCCCGTAGTGTAGCTCACGCCCTGTGCGCCGGTCTCTTTGTAAGCCTCTTCGTGACTGCAATTATTATAGATATAGTAGTTGCGTTCTTTACCGTTCTTTACGCCCCGTATGCGGCATCCGATAGATGTTTCCCCCGTGTAATTTTCCCCCAGTTTGCCCGGATCGGGAAGCACCGCTTTCAGGAACTGGATCGGGACGATCTTCTGCCCGTTATATTCCACCTCGTCGATGCGCGCCATGCCGATGTTTTGGATCACGCGAAGGTGGGTGAGGTACTCCTGCCCGAAAGTCATCCAGAAGCGCGCCCGCCGGAGGGAGGGGAAGTTCTTCACGAGCGACTCCAGTTCTTCGTGGTAGATAAGGTACGATTCTTTGGGCCCTATTCCGGGGTAGGTGAGCGGTTTGTGGATTTCGTGCGGTTCCGTCTCCACCCATTGTCCGTTTTCCCAGTATTTTCCTTTCTGCGTAACCTCGCGGATATTGATCTCCGGATTAAAATTGGTAGCGAACGCTTTACCGTGATCGCCCGCATTGCAATCCACAATATCGAGATAATGAATTTCATCGAAATGGCGTTTGGCGGCATACGCCGTAAAGACGCTTGTTACTCCGGGATCGAATCCGCATCCGAGGATAGCAGTCAATCCCGCTTTCTCGAACCTCTCTTTATAAGCCCACTGCCATTTGTATTCGAATTTGGCTTCCTCTTTCGGCTCATAGTTGGCCGTATCCAGGTAATGCACGCCACATTCTAAGCAAGCCTCCATAATGGTCAGGTCCTGATAGGGCAATGCCACGTTAATCACCAATTCCGGCTTGTACCCGTTAAACAGTTTTACCAATTCCGACACATTGTCGGCGTCCACCTGTGCCGTTTCTATAGTTACACCCGTACGGCGTTTCACATCTCCGGCAATCGCGTCGCATTTGCTTTTGGTACGGCTTGCCAGCATAATACCGGTAAACGTGCCGTTGTTTTGCGCCACCTTATTGGACACCACTGTTCCCACGCCGCCAGCGCCAATGATCAATACTTTTCCCATATTCTCTCGTTAAGTTATTTAGATATAATAAGTTTGATTGCAGTTCTTTCCTGCGTCCCTGTTCCCTTCGGGCTACTTCGGCAAATATTAGAACTGCCCCGGCAAATATACGATTAATTTAATTACCTGCCCAGGGATTTGGGATGTATGATTTATGATTTATGATTTATGATTTGGGATTTATGATTTTGGTAGAAACGGCATTCATCCCACATCCCAAATCAAAGAGCCAAGAACCAAGAATCAAGACCCAAGATCAAAATAGAACCACCGCCGTACCACCAACCCCCCACATCCCACATCCCAAATCAAAAATCCCAAATTGGGTTATTTTGGCCTGTTTGCGGTTTATTCAGAAAAAATCATGTACTTTTGTACTTCCCTTACAGGAACTGTTTCGTTAAATGAAAGCGGAAGCAAAGCCGGTTTTGCCGGATATGGAAATAGTACAATATAATTTGAAAAGGGAAGTTTTGAAAGAGGCGAAAGGTTATCAAGTTAACGAAGAATGATTCACAATGAGTAGGTTTTACAGTGTTTTTACCGGTACGGGCAGTTATGTCCCCGCCAAACAGATAAAGAATGAATTTTTTCATAACTGCGAGTTCTACGATTCCGCAGGAGAGAAACTATCCACACCCAACGAAGAGATCACGCGCAAATTTGAAGAGATCACCACTATTGCCGAGAGGCGCTATGCCGAGGATGATGAAGTGACTTCCGACCTGGCCCTCATAGCGGCCCAAAGAGCTATAGACGCGGCAGGAGCGGATAAGGAAGAACTCGACTATATTATTTTTGCCCATAATTTCGGGGAGACAACTAAGGACAATATACGGATGGATGTGCTGCCTACGATGGCGGCCCGCCTGAAACAAAAGTTGGGAATCGCCAATCCGTCGGCGGTGGCGTATGATATTCTGTTCGGATGTCCCGGATGGATACAAGCCGTTATTCAGGCCGACTACTATCTCCGTTCGGGCGACGCGAAAAAGATATTGGTCGTAGGAGCGGACGTTTTGTCGCGCATATCCGATCCGCACGACCGCGACAGCATGATTTATGCCGACGGCGCAGGCGCAGCGGTCATGGAAGCGCGAGAGGGCGATTCGCCCGTTGGTATTATCGGGCATAACTCGCGCAGCGATGCGTTGGACTATGCAAACATGCTTCACATGGGATATTCTTATAATCCTCAGTTGGCGGAGAAAAAAGATTATTACCTGAAGATGAACGGGCGGCGCCTCTATCAGTATGCCATCGAGAATGTGCCGAAAACAATTAAATCGGGGCTTGATAAGCTGAAATTGCATATCAGCAAGATCAGCAAGGTACTGATCCATCAGGCAAACGGAAAAATGGACGACGCCATTCTAAAACGCTTGTTCAACCTGTACGATCTGAAAGAAGTCCCCGAACGCATTATGCCGATGACCATTTCCTGGCTGGGCAACTCATCGGTAGCTACCGTTCCCACGCTGCTCGATATGATCCTGCGCGGAAAGATGGACGGACATACGCTGCGAAGCGGCGATAATATAGTGCTGGCTTCGGTTGGAGCGGGCATGAACATCAACAGTATTGTCTATCGCATACCGTAAGTTATTCTTGTTCCCTTAAGGTTTGTCCCTCGGACAGGAATGGGAGTGATTCTTCTGTTTTCCTGTACGGGATGGGCTATATGAACTAAGGTTTGAATACGTAAAGTAACATATACCATATTTTCTCCATGTTTAATAAGAAACTTGCCGGACGTATCGGGACAGGCAAATCCTATATCTCCAAGATAGAGAAAGGAGTTGTAGAACCGGGTGTCGGTACATTCTTTCGAATAATAGACTCCCGCGGTTTGTGTGTGGGTATTGTTAAACCTGTTTATTGAGATGCAGCAGGTACGCGGTACGGTTGTTTTCATTTTTTTATGGGAGATGGAACGAAACCTGTATGCCGGGGCGTAAGCGTGCCTCCCCACCATACTAATCCCGACTGTACGTTATATGTACGTTTCCCGTCATCTTCAATTGTGGCAATGCCGTAGAACCATGTCTTCATAAATACCTCTTTTAGTTTATTGATCTCGTTTATCCCTATCGAATCGTTGTCATGGGCGTACAGGACGCAGTAAGCAGGCCTTGCTATCCCGTTCTCGACGACGAGATAAAGGGTATATTGCATGAACAATTTGTTTTTTAACCCTAACGCCCTGATCTCTTTATAGACCTCGTTGTGTAGGTTGGTGTCTCTAAACCCTTCCATATTCTTGTAAGAATCCCCGTTTTCAGGCCTGTTAAAATATTTGATCAGTTTGTGGTTGTTGACCGATTCTACGGCCCCCTTGTCGTTACCGTTTCCGGTCTCTCT
>JAISZV010000284.1 GCA_031284475.1 Proteiniphilum sp.
AAACAAGTCATCCTGCTTTTCCAATGATAAAAGCCAATTGGTAACGGGGTTTCTTTCATTTTTTACTCTTGCGCCGATGATATATTTGTAGCTTTTCTGTTCCAACAGAGCGATATTGTTATTGTTCATCAGCCCCGAATCGGCAACAACTACAAAATCTTTCAATTCAAATTGTTTCACAAAATCCTCAACAACAGGCAACATCGTATGCCCTTCATACTTGTTTCCCTTGTGAATGGAATAGGCTAACGGATAGCCGCCCGAACTGACCAATAAGCCCAAAACTATCTGTGGACAGGCGTGTTTCCCGTCTTTTGAAAAGCCTGTTTTACGCAGCTCATCACTAAAATCAGTTTCAAAGTAAAGGGTGGTTACATCGTAAAAGACAACTCCTATTTTTCCTCCTAAAATTCGGCGAGTATGGGTAACGCTGATCTGCCGGACGGTATCCTTTTGTGTGTCGTGCAATTTATCCAAATAGCGATATATTGCGTGCAACTCAATGTCTTCATCAAAATACGCCTTCAAGTAATCAACTGTTGCAACAAACAAGCAATAGCGACATGCGGTCGCGGTTATTAATGTCCCAGTTCTTTCCGGCTATATCCAACAGCCATCCTTCGGGAATAAGGCCGTCAAAGAACGGATGAAGCACATTGTTGAGATATGGCTTATCCGTCAATGGCATTGTAAGGCTTATTGCTTCGGCATTTTCTTTTTCAAGATATCGCTTGTCATAAGCAAAAGTATAACCGTTTTCATCCTCGGTCAAGATACCGGCTAAGCTTGTGTACATATAAACTGCCGCTTGTTTCATCGCTTGGTAAGATTGTTCCTGTCCATAGGCGCAACACCGAGTTGTGCGCCGAACAGCATTAATACCTGATTCACCTTATCCATTTTCAGGGTTTCTTTACCCTGTTCCAATTCACGCAAGAAACGTAGCCCTACGCCTGCCTTTTGCGCCAGTTCCTCCCGCGAAAGCCCCAACGATTTACGCTTGGATTTTACAAATTCATGTAACGATAAATTTTCCATATCAATACCCTTTCGGGTGCAAATATAGTGATAATTTTCAAAAGGACACCCTTACGGGTATTAGTTCATTTTTAATTAAATTAAAGATACCCGAAAGGGATAGTAGAATTTATTTCAAAGTTGATATGTTGTGAGAAGTAACCCTACTTTGCGGGCAAGAGTTTTGCTTTGGAATTTGTAGCAATAGGCCGTTAAATTCCTGTTCGCTGTTATAGAACGGGTAAAGAAGCCACAAATAGACCGCGTTTCAGTTGGCGAATAACAAAAACCAACGTGGCAAAAATTTCTCAATGTTCCGGTAAACCGGGGCGTAAATCGAAGAATGGCTTTTCGGATATGTTATATAACATAACCGTAACATTTCCCTTTGTCGTACGTTTTTTATATATTGCGCCGCTATTTCGTATGGCTAAATTATTTTTTAAAGGCGCCGTATGTAACTTGCGTTAATCATCTTCTTGTATAATAATGATTATCATGCTTGTTTCGGATAGCATGGCTTTGCCGGTATTGACGCCGTGTCAAAGTCTTTTTTCATTGACACATTAATAATTATAATAATTTCTAAACATGAAAGTTTACAAAACAAACGAAATTAGGAACATTGCCCTCATTGGCAATGCAGGCTCAGGTAAGACCACTCTCGCAGAAGCCATGCTTTTCGAGTGTGGTCTTATAAAACGACGCGGTACGATTGACGGGAAAAATACCGTGAGCGACTATTTCCCCGTAGAAAAGGAATATGGATATTCCGTCTTCTCTACCGTTTTTTCGTACGAATGGAAAGAGAAACTGATGAATTTCATCGATTGTCCGGGCTCGGACGATTTTGTGGGAGGGGTTGTTTCCGCCCTTAACGTCACGGATATGGCGCTGATGCTGATCGACGCCGCCAACGGAATAGAGGTCGGCACCGTCAACCAACTCCGCTATGTAGACGAGTTGAATAAGCCCCTCGTTTTTCTGATGAATCAGATAGACCACGAAAAGGCCGATTACGACAACACCCTTGCCAGCCTCAAAGAACAATACGGTAACAAAGTAGTACCGGTACAATATCCTATCGGTAGCGGCAGTTCCTTCGACGGGATCGTGGACGTGCTAAAGCAAAAGTTGTATAAATGGAAACCGGGCGCTACGGTTCCCGATGTGCTGGATATCCCCGACAGCGAAAAGGAGAAGGCAGACGAGTATTATCAGGCATTGCTCGAAGCAGCGGCAGAAAATGACGAAGGGCTGATGGAGAAATATTTCGACCAGGGTTCCCTTACCGAAGAAGAGATGCGCGACGGCGCCCACAAGGGAATGATTAACCGGAGCCTCTTTCCGCTCTTCTGCTCATCGGCCGAAAAAAATATGGCAGTGCACCGCATCATGAACTTCCTGAGCATGGTGGCTCCCTCTCCTGTTGATGTGCCTACGCCCCTTAACAGCGAAGGAGTAGAAGTGAAACCCGATGCATCGGCCCCTACAAGCCTCTTTTTCTTTAAAACAACCGTAGAACCGCATATCGGTGAAGTTTCCTACTTTAAAGTAATGTCGGGTGCGGTGAAAGAAGGCGATGACCTCGTGAATGCCGACCGTAATTCAAAAGAGCGCCTCGTACAACTCTATACCGTGGCCGGACAAATCCGCAATAAGGTGGAAGAGTTGCAGGCCGGCAGTATCGGCGCAGCAGTGAAACTGAAAGATGTGCGTACGGGAAATACGCTCAACGCCAAAGATACCGAAAATAAATTTGACTTCATCCGTTATCCGGAACCCCGCTACCGTAGGGCGATCAGAGCCGTCAACGAGTCAAATTCCGAAAAACTGAGCGAAGCGCTCACCCGCATGAAAGCGGAAGATCCTACCTGGTTGGTGGAAAATTCAAAGGAGTTGAAGCAGACCATCGTCTCCGGGCAAGGCGAGTTCCACCTGCGGACATTGAAATGGAGGCTTGAAAATAACGACAAAATAGAAATTGAATTTCTGGAACCCAAGATACCGTACCGCGAAACCATCACCAAGGCGGCGAGGGCCGATTACCGCCACAAAAAACAGTCGGGTGGCGCAGGCCAGTTTGGGGAGGTGCATCTCATCGTAGAGCCCTATACCGAAGGAATGTCCGTACCGGAAGTGTACCGGTTCAACGGACAGGAATACAAAGTGCAGAACCGCGACACACAGGAAATCAACCTTGAATGGGGCGGTAAATTAGTATTCGTAAACAGTATTGTAGGCGGCGCTATTGACGCCCGGTTTCTTCCCGCCATCCTGAAAGGGATCATGGCCCGGATGGAGCAAGGCCCTCTTACCGGATCATACGCCCGTGATGTACGCGTAATCGTATACGACGGCAAGATGCACCCTGTGGATTCTAATGAGATATCTTTTATGCTCGCAGGACGCAACGCATTCAGTACCGCCTTTAAAAATGCAGGACCCAAGATACTTGAGCCGGTTTATGACATAACGGTTTCCGTACCGGGCGAATATATGGGCGATGTGATGAGCGATTTGCAGGGCCGTCGCGCCATGATCATGGGTATGGAAAGTGAGAAAGGATTCGAAAAACTAAAGGCTAAAGCGCCCCTGAAAGAGATGAGTTCATATTCCACATCGTTGAGTTCGATCTCCGGGGGAAGGGCTTCTTTCTCCATGAAATTTTCGAATTACGAACTGGTGCCTTCGGATGTGCAGGATAAGCTGCTGAAAGCTTACGAAGCACAGGAAAAGGAAGAGTAAGGTTTTTCTTTCGCCCGATAAATCCGGGCCTATACCGGCCCGCCATACAGGTTATCTCGTATATGGCGGGCCGTTTTTTATGTCAACCGCCCACGTGAGCCGTGGAAATAGTCCTGCTCGCGGAGGAGCGAAACCTGCCGGTATCCCGCAAAGCCGTCTTTACCGGCTTTTAATCTTTAAAAACCAAGCTTGATGTTGCTCAATAACAAGTTTGATATCGACATAATTCAAAAATATTAAAAGTTTTTTCCTCCCTTCGGGCGGAGACTTTTATACTATACGCGGTATGATTTTGTGCAGGCGTATATCTTCCCCGTTAGGGACTTCATGTAATATTTTCATACTTTTACCCCTGAAAATTTTATGCATTTGCATGTAATTTAAAAATTTCGTGTATATTTGCAATCGGCGGAACCGATTAAATCATTGAATCATTCATTAGTCACATTGGCACATTTGACGTTGCCTAAGGCGCAGGCAAGCCTTTTAACCCGGTTGGAGGAGTTTCCGTCCCACGCCGGCAATAAACTAAATCAATAA
>JAISZV010000066.1 GCA_031284475.1 Proteiniphilum sp.
AAGGTAACCATTCAACGGTGATTTTCTATGAAAGATGAAGAGATAATGTTATTTTTGTCAGAAGTATTCCGATGCAATGGCTTCATAAAACAGGTGTTGCAGGTGAATGCGTGTTTGAAAGCCTTTATACGCTGGAAGGTAATGTGATCGCAATGGAGTCCGGAGACCATTTCAAAAACGGGGTAAATCTGCAAAACCTCAGTAGCAGGGAAAATGTAAAAAAGCAATGATCATGGCAATTTTACACAAAATCAAAGCGTGGTTGTATCTCAACCTGCTTACGCCGGATCCTGAAGATTATGTGATCCGGCCTGTTTCCGAGCGCACGCTTAGCGTTACGGAAATCTGTGAGACGGCTGTTTCGCGCGGTGGCGCCGACGTTTCGGCCCCGGCGATGGAACATGCTGTGAACCTCTTTCATAAGGAAATGGGGTATCAGTTGTGCGACGGTTTTTCCGTCAATACGGGATGGTACACGGCGGGGCCTCAGGTGCGGGGAGTAGCCAACACTCCCCAGGAACAGTACGACAAAGGCAAACACACTCTGCTGTTTGAATTTCATCAGGGTTCCCTGCTGCGCAAAGAACTCCAAAACGTGGACGTTGAAATCATCGGCGTTGCCGACACGGAGGCTGCCATTGCACAGGTAACCGACGTGAAAACAGGCAGCGTAAACGACCTGCTCACGCCGAACCGTAACCTGAAAATAGCAGGCTACAAAATCAAAATCGCAGGGGAGAGTGCGGCTAACGGAATTTATTTCGTGAACCGGGTCACTGCCGAACGCACAAAAGTGGACAGTTCGGATATTGTTACCAACAACCCTTCGGAGCTGATTGTGATGATCCCCGAACTGACGGCGGGAACGTACCGGGTGGAAGTTACAACCCAGTATGCTGTAAGTCTCCTGCTGAAAGAACCAAGAACTGCGACGTTCGACAAAACGCTTACGGTACAGTAACCTTTTTTAGACCTCCGTCTAAATGGTCTTTAGACGGGAGACTAAAGAGGCTTTAGATGGGAGACTAAAGGGTCTTTAGACGAAGGACTAAAGAGGCTTTAGACAGCGGTCTATTCCAAAAGCCGTAAATGGAATGTTAGAACCCTGATTGACAGGATTAGAGGGGATTTTGAAATTAGATACATCGAATTAAGATTTGACTTCGCCGATTTAAATCTTCGTAGTTTTTAATAGAAAAGGAATCTCCTTTAATCCTCTAATCAGGAAAATGTCTGAACCGTGATTTTTATGGTTATTCATATCGGAATCTTTATCAAAAAAAGACTTGAAAAAATGCCTTAAAGTCCTTTGATGAGGTAATGATGAAAACCTGCAAAATTCATAAGACCCGGAAGGGCTAATCCGGGAAATCATAAAACGAAGAAATCTTATTACGTGAATAAGAAGAAATTATAGCTTATCTAAACGACATTAAAATGCAACACCTCAGAATCTTTTTTATAAAGTTTATAATCGTATCGGTTTTCCTCTTTTCATGCGGTAAAGAACCGGAAATTACGCCTCCGGTTATAGTCAAAGCAGGCGTCGAATACCTGAAGTTCAACCTCAGTTCGGCAAATCAACTGACCATATCGCAAACCGAAAAAAACAGTTATTCTATCTCAACCACGGGAGGCGATCCCTATATCATGACCGACGGTATTTTAAAATCACTCCACCGGGACTCGGTTGTGCTTACATTTGAGTACAAAAGCACGGAGAGTATCGACTGGATACAGTTTTTCTTCGGTCCCACCATTAGCGAGAGCCGGTCCGTTTTCGGCCCCTCTGTATCCAAAACCTCTGCATGGAAAAGCTACTCCGTGAATCTGGTCAGAGAGCTAAATAAATTCTCGTGGGGAAAACAGGGTGATTTCATGAGATTTGATTTCGGCACAAAAAGCGGAATCAATATCGAAATAAGAAATATGTATTTCAGGGTGATGAATCAATCGGAAAAAGAGATTTTTGAAGAGGAAGAGGCGCGAACCAAACAAGATGAGGCAATCCAAAAAGCGTTGGCGTCTTATCTACAAGAGCGTTTTTCTTCCTCTATCACCGAAGTGAAGGTAGGCCCGACCGAAGTCACCGTTGCGGGGGAATGTAGCGGCGAAGGAAAATTCAGCCTGTGCGAAGTTTTCCCGAATGACACAATGGTTACCACTACGCTCTTCAAGAATAAAATCCCGCTTGATAACAATTCGTTCCGGATCACCTTACCGCGTGTAATCACTAAAAACAGTTTGGGATATGACCGTTTACTTTCCAAATGGGTGATTGTCAAAGAGAGTGGGAATGGCGAATTGATCGATTCGCACGCCAGATACGCGGATATAATTGAACCCAAACAATCTATGCCTCCGGGTATTTTGATGAGTAAGAAAGGATTGGGAGGATTCGCCATGAACAGTTACGTGGCCGATCTCGATCATCTCGGTATTACAAGCATTACCGTCAATATTCCCATCACCGCGATGATTTACTCCTACCAGGCGGCCAATACAATCCCCCATACCTACGGCAACAAAACATATTATTTCTCTGTAAATTATCTTAGCCATATCGACAATGCATTGAAACTGGCAGTTTCAAAAAAGATTGTTGTAGGTGCAATCATCCTGGTACAGAAAGCATCGGAATGTGCTGATCCGGAAATAGGGAAAATATTGCAGCATCCCGATTTCACTCCGGAAGGTATTTTCACTATGCCTAATCTGACAACGGATGAGGGAGTCAACTGCTACGCAGCCGCCCTCGATTTTCTCGCATCCCGCTATAATCGAACCGATAATGCATACGGAAGAATACACAAGTGGATCATGCACAATGAAGTGGATGCAGGGCTCACCTGGACAAATATGGGGAGAAAGCCAATGCTGAATTACCTTGATACTTACCTGAGATCAATGAGGATTTGTCATAATATCAGTCGACAGTATGATGAGCACAGCGAGGTAATGGGATCATTCATGCATTCATGGGTCGAACCGAGTGAACTCTTTTCATCCAAGGAATTTTTGACGGCCTTGCAACAATTCAGCTCCCTTGAGGGTGATTTTCAATGGGGAATCGCCTATCATCCCTATCCTCAGGATCTGAACGAACCAAAGACGTGGAACGATGAAAAAGCTGTTTTTAATCCCAATAGCCCTTTGGTAACATTCAAGAATCTGGAGGTGATAGATCATTGGATCAAGCAACCGGAAAACAGTTATAAAGGCTCGGTCAAAAGAACGTTATGGCTCTCAGAGAACGGCACCAATTCCAGAACCTATGGAGATCAAGACTTAAAGGAACAGGCGGCAGGCTTTGCCTATGCATGGAAAAAACTGATAAACCTGGATGGTATTGACGCCATCCAATGGCATAACTGGATGGATAACAGGTCAGAATTTGGCCTGCGAATCGGGTTAAGGCGCTTCCCCGACGACGAAACCGATCCGGGAGGAGCCAAGCCGGTATGGTATGCATACCAGGCTGCGGGAACCGACAGGGAAGATGTGGTATTTGAACCCTACAAATCAATTATAGGTATCACTAACTGGAGTGAGATCATGCATTATATCTCACCATAATCAAAATAGATCAAACTATGTGTGTGCAACAGGCAATTAAGGGACGCGAAATTTATAATATGTAACAGTATTAAGAAAATGTTTACCGCAAAGACGCAAAAGGGCGCAAAGTTTTAACTGTATATGAAAGCTTTGCGATACTTTGCGCCCTTTGCGGTTAAAAACATTCATTACAGGTTATTTATTCCGCATCCCTAAAGAAGAAAAATCAATACAACTAAGAAATCAAATGAACATTCTCAAAAATAAAATCAGCATTGAAACGCAACCGTTCAATATCTTTTTCTCTTTTACGGTTCTGTTGGGGCTATTTCTCCTTTTCACATCCTGTGAAAAGGAAGTTCCCGAAGAGAAGGTCTTTGTAAATATTGAAATTACAAAATTACCTGATAAAACTACTTTCCAACTGGGAGAAACCCCTGAATTTACGGGAATAGAAGTGTCTGATGTATATACCGACGGAACAAAAAAAGCAAATACAAATTTTAATATCAGTTGGTCGGCAGATATTTTCAAAAGAGGCACAACCCTGGCTACCGTTACAGCAAGAGAACGCAGTATTACCTTTGAAATCTCATTCGACGGCGATCTGATCGATACCGGTTTACCG
Organism: Proteiniphilum sp.; assembly: GCA_031284475.1. Taxonomy (GTDB): domain Bacteria; phylum Bacteroidota; class Bacteroidia; order Bacteroidales; family Dysgonomonadaceae; genus Proteiniphilum. The sequence continues at coordinate 4,187 of JAISZV010000066.1, forward strand.
GTTGTCTATATAGATACCGAAAACCAGGCGCCTGTTGACTCAAAAGACAACTATGTGAACGCAACCATGGTAATCAAGGAGGACGGAAAGAAAGTTGTCGAAAATAGTTTACGGATAAGAGGGCGTGGTAATGCAACCTGGACCTATCCCAAGAAACCATACAAGCTCAAACTGGACAATAAAGCCGGTATCCTGGGAATGGAAGAAGAAAAAGATTGGGTGTTACTGGCCAACTATTGCGACAAAACATTGTTGCGCACAGGCATTGCCCTGGAGTTAAGCAGACTGATGAATTTTCCCTACACGGTGGATGATCGTTTTGTGGAAGTGGTGCTTAACGGAGAATATATCGGCAATTACCAACTCGTGGAGGCCGTTGAACAGGGTAGTGACCGCGTAGAAATCCCTAAAAGTGGTTATCTCTTTGAAAAAGACGGTTATTATTTACAGGAGCCCAACTATTTCGTCTCTTCCACAGGCTATGGTTATTCTTTTAAAAATCCCGATCCCGAAGAAGATTTGACCCCCCAACAGCGGGAATATATCAAAAACTATATGGATGAATTTGAAGCCGTACTCGGTTCCCCTACATTCAATGATCCGGAGAATGGTTATGCTCGCTTCATAGATATTCCAAGTTTCGTCCGATGGTTTATTTTCCAAAATATTTTGGCCAATATGGATACAAACGTCTTTCTGGTCAAGAGCGATATGGGAGGTTCTAAAGTTGAAATGGGCCCTGTATGGGATTTTGAATGGTCTGTTGGCATTGGATGGTATGAAGGCGCCAGACCAAGACCGGCAAATTATTATGTATGGAATTCAAATGCTTTCTATTATGACCGGCTTCTGCAAGACCCTCTGTTTAAGACCCAGATACGGGAAATGTGGGAAACCATTTCCATCACAGATGATATTCTTCATTATATAGACGAAACAGCCGTACTTCTCGATAAATCGCAGAAACTGAATTTCAAAAGGTGGGATATTATGAATATCCGCGTAAGCGTGGGAGGCATTCCAATGGGATCTTACGAAAAAGAGGTGGAATGTGACCGCCGTTTTTTCATTGATCACATGAACTGGCTAAATAGTGAAATATCTAATTATTAAATGTAATGATATGGGATATGGGATTTGGGATATGGGATTTGGGATATGGGATTTGGGATATGGGATATGGGATATGGGATATGGGATTTGGGATATGGGATATGGGATGTCGGATTGGGGATCTTGAATCTTGTATCTTGTATCTTGTATCTTGTATCTTAAATGTTATTGCCTAATAAGCCCGAAAGGGCTGAATTTTCATAACCGCAATGACAACGGCTTGCGGAAGTAGCGCCGAAACCCGTTCCCATTAATATTTATTATCCACCTGCGAGACATACGCAAAAAACATAGTGTTTATATCACTATTCAAAGGTATAGAAAATTAAAATCTATTACTTTTAGGCTTTTTGTACGAAATAATAAAATCTTCCGGATGAGATTATATATCAATACCGGCATAAGGCGTAAAGCAGGCTGATATGTATATGATTACCGGATTGAGGAGGAAAACAACCAAATAATAATATAATAATGAGAAATCAACTACACTTTCTATTGGCAATAATTCTTATTATCGGCCTTTCTTGTTCGCAATCGTCAAATTACACTTCAAAACAGCTTTCAGATGCTTTAGAAAGCGGGTTCATCACCCCACCCGATTCCATTCAGACAAGCGTCTATTGGTACTGGATTTCTGATAACATCTCCAAAGAAGGAGTGGTAAAAGACCTGCATGCCATGAAAGAGGCCGGGATCAACCGTGCGTTTATCGGGAACATCGGCATAGACGACCTACCTTACGGTAAAGTGAAAATGTTTAGCGATGAGTGGTGGGAAATTTTGCACCTTGCTTTGAAGACAGCCACAGAGCTCGACATTGAGATAGGTATTTTTAATTCTCCCGGCTGGAGCCAATCCGGCGGGCCCTGGATTAAACCCGAAGAGTCCATGAGATACCTCGCCTCCTCGGAAATAACCCTACAAGGTCCGCGGAAAATTGAGCAACCGTTGAAACAGCCGACAGAATTTTTCCAAGACGTAAAAGTGATCGCTTTTCCTTCTTTAAAAAACGGGAATATGGTTTTAACCCATCAAAACGCCGTCATACAGTCTATTCCTTCCGTGCAAGGCCTTTCAAATATTACAGATGGCGATAACAAGACCGGAATCCGGTTTCCGGATGGAAATGAATTTTATGTTACATTTAAAACGGAAGAACCTTTTACCGCAAGAAGTTTAATCATCCGCACAATGGAAACGCCACTCTCGGCAAAAGCAGTCTTACAGGCAGAACAACAGGACGGTGAAATGAAAACCGTCTCGGAATTTGATATTAACCGGTCAAACCCGGCCCTGAATGTAGGGTTCGACCCTTTTGCCCCGGTAGTTATTTCCTTTCCGGCAACAACTGCAACCGAATTCAGGTTAACCTTGAAAAACACCCGTCCGCAAGCGGGATTAGCCGAAATTCAACTAAGCAGTATTCCACACGTAGAAAGATACAGTGAGAAAACACTGGCTAAAATGCATCCCACCCCGTTGCCCTATTGGGATGCCTATTTATGGCCCTCACAACCGGAAACAGACGACGAAAACCTGATCATCCGTGACGATGAAATCCTCGACGTCACACAGTATTTATCTGACAAAGGCGTCTTAATATGGGATGTTCCCGACGGGGAATGGACCATTCTGCGTATGGGAATGGCGCCCACACAGGTGACAAATGGCCCCGCTTCACCCGAAGCAACCGGGCCGGAAGTCGATAAAATGAGCAAAAAGTGGGTGGCGGAACATTTCGACCGGTTTTTGGGAGAGATATTAAGGAGAATCCCGGAAGCAGACCGGAAAACTTTTAAAGTCGCAGTACAAGACAGTTATGAGATGGGCGGACAAAACTTCACAGACGATTTCCTGGCGGAATTCAAAGAGAGATACGGCTATGATGCTCTTCCCTATTTACCGGTTTACAAGGGATTCGTTGTAAACAGCCAATTAGAATCAGACCGGTTCTTATGGGATTTAAGGAGAATGATCGCAGATAAAGTGGCATATGATTACGTGGGCGGCTTGAGAGACGTAAGCCATCAACACGGGCTGACCACCTGGCTGGAGAATTACGGCCATTGGGGGTTCCCCGGGGAGTTC
>JAISZV010000168.1 GCA_031284475.1 Proteiniphilum sp.
AGAAGGCGACAAATGCCATATATCGCCTTTATAATAAATAAATTAACGATTAACAACCAAACGATATGGATACATCATAATAAACAAAAAGAAACCGGAATAAAGTGCCACCTTTATTCCGGAAAAGTAAGCGTTAGAGTTATACTCTTCAAAAAACAAGTCAAATTTCTAATCTAACACTAAGAAATGAATATTAAAATTATGAATTTTTTTCTACATGGAAAAAGAAATACCCGATTTTTCGCCTTCTTCTTCTATTTTATTGCTTCACAAACAATTTTGTTTGCCCAAAGTAATGCTTTGATAACTATAAAAAAAGACAACATCTCGGTTATCGAGGCATTGCAGGCGATTGAAAAGCAATCGAAAATGTTTGTGGCCTATAACGAATCACAATTAAAAAATCAAAAAGCGCTTAATCTTGACATTGATAATAAGCGCGTAGATGACGCCCTGAACCAAATATTGAAAGGAACGGGGTTTACGTATCAACTCAAAGACAATCTCATAGCAATTGTCCCTCATCAACAGGCCAATCAGAAACGGATCAACGGAACAATTATCGATGAAAACGGAGACCCAATCATTGGCGCCAATATTGTAGAAAGAGGTACAACCAACGGCACTATTACGGATATTAACGGGAAATTCACCTTGCAAGTCCAGGAAAATGCGCTGTTGCAAATCTCTTATATTGGTTACCTGGGACAAAATATCGCCGTTAAAGAAAGTACAAACTTCGATATTATCCTACAGGAAGATAGCCAGGCATTAGACGAAATAGTTGTTACGGCTTTAGGGCTAAAACGTTCGGAAAAGGCGCTTAGTTACAACCTCCAACAGGTTACAAACGAAGACCTGACTACGGTAAAAAGCGCAAACTTCATTAATTCCCTTACCGGAAAAGTAGCCGGAGTACAAATCAACTCAAGTGCAGCCGGTCCGGGTTCGGCAGCCAAAGTAGTTATGCGGGGGGCAAAGTCAATTTCACTTAGCAATAACGCTTTATATGTAATAGACGGCGTTCCGATGAATAACTATACGGGAGGCGGGAGTACGGGCGCTTATGCACTTCAACCCGATACGGAAAGTGCAGCCGATATTAATCCGGATGATATAGAAAGTATGTCTGTACTTACAGGAGCGTCTGCCGCAGCGCTTTATGGTTATGAAGGAGCGAATGGGGTTATATTGATTACAACCAAGAAAGGACGGGCCGGAAAAACTTCCCTTTCATACAGTAATAATACAACCTTCTCCTCTGCACTGAAAATGCCCGAATTTCAGAATACGTATGGCAATATAGATAATTCGCCCATGAGTTGGGGAAGTCCTACAAGCTACCGGTTTGAACCCCGTAACTTCTTCAATACAGGCGCCAATGTAGCCAATACGCTTTCTCTCTCAACAGGAAGCGAACATAACCAGAGCTATTTTTCCATTTCGGCGAATAATGCTTCCGGAATACTTCCTAACAACGATTACGACCGTTATAATTTTACATACCGCAATACAAGTTCATTCTTAGAGGATAAATTTTTATTGGACGCCGGCGTAAATTATATCATACAAAAGAATACCAATATGGTATCGCAGGGGCAATACTTTAATCCATTGCCTGCGCTCTATCTCTTTCCGCGAGGCGAGGATTTCAGGGATGTGCAGTTGTATGAGCGTTACGATTTATCGAGAGAAGTAAATACCCAGTTCTGGCCTTACGGAGACCAGGGGCTTTCCTTACAAAACCCATATTGGATAATGAACAGGATGAACAGGGAACTGGACAGAAAAAGATACATGCTCTCCGCCACCCTCACATATAATATTACAGATTGGCTGAATATTGCGGGACGCGTAAATATCGACAACTCCTCCTTCCGTAATACGGACAAGCGCAATGCCGGGACACTGGCTATCTTTGCCGGCCCAAAAGGACGCTATCGTTTTGAATTGCGGGATGAAAGACAAACATACGCCGACATAATTGCCAGCATAGATAAAAGAATTAATGACTTTTCGTTCAATATCAATGCAGGGAGTTCCGTAAAAGACCGCCGTATGGAGAGCCATGTAACTGAGGGAGACCTGGAAAAAGTAACAAACTGGTTCACCACAGAAAATATGGGGCGCGCCACAGGCGTATTTAAACTGGAAGATAATGGGCTTAACCGGCAAACGCAATCAGTTTTCGCAAATGCTGAAATCGGATATAACGATTACCTCTATCTTACCCTCACAGGCCGTAGCGACTGGGATTCGGCTTTAGCATGGTCTTTATCGAAAGAGAGATCGTTCTTCTATCCGTCAGTGGGATTATCCGGGCTTGTGAGTGAAATGGTTTCTCTGCCCAAATGGGTTACCTATCTAAAAGCGCGCTTAGCCTATACTTCGGTAGGTAATTCTTATGATCCCTATCTTACTAAGGAATTTTATATCTATGACGAGCAGATTGATTCATATTCATTATCCAGAATAAGGCCAAACTACAACCTGCGCCCGGAAATCACTGACTCATACGAAGCCGGGTTTAACATGAAATTCTTTAACGGCGCGCTTTCCCTGGATGCTACTTATTATGTATCGGATACGAAGAACCAGACGCACCAGATCATAGAAGCCGGCGACTCATACGATGGGAAACTTGTTCAGGCAGGAAATGTGAGAAACTCCGGTATAGAGTTAGCGTTGGGCTATTCTAACAAATGGCGCGATTTTTCATGGTCGTCCAACTCTACTTTCACTTATAACAAAAACAAGATTACCCGCTTATTGGATGATTCGGAAGAGTACACCGGTATTACCAAATTCGACAAAGCTACTTTGGGTAGCATCGGGTCTCCCGTAGTGAGAATAACAGAGGGAGGCACCATGGGGGATATATACATGACTTCCGACTTCAAACGGGACAACAATGGTTATATATACCTGGATCACGCCACATTACTGCCCTCAATGGTAAGCCTCAATCCTGACGAATATGTAAAATTAGGCTCTCTCCTGCCCAAATATAATATAGGATGGCGAAATTCTTTCTCTTATAAGGGAGTACGGTTGAATGTGCTGTTGAGCGGACGCTTTGGAGGGCTGGTAGTATCTAACACGCAAGCCATACTCGACCGTTACGGAGTCTCAAAGCACAGCGCCGCTCTTCGCGAGGCCGGAGGAGTAACCATTAACGGAAGGGAGATTTCCGCCCAGGATTTTCTCAATGTAACAGGCGAAGGCACCGGAAAAGCCGATTATTATGTTTACAAAGCCGATAATGTTCGTTTACAGGAAATCAGTATCGAATATACTATTCCAAGACGAATGTTGAACAATTTGGCCGATGTAACGGTAGGTTTTGTGGGGAACAACCTGGCGCTGCTATATTGTAAAGCTCCGTTCGACCCTGAGGTGGTAGCCTCGGCGTCAAGCACTTATTATACGGGAGTAGACTACTTTATGCAGCCAAGTTTGAGGAACATGGGATTTAGTCTTAAGTTACAATTTTAAAAAGAGTTGAATGTATGAAACGATATAATTTTAGAACATTAGCGGCCGTTATATTAACGTCTTTAGTACTCATGTTTGCGTCTTCATGTACCGGGGACTTTGATCAACTGAACCTTCATCCTACAAACCCTGCGGAAGACGATCTTACCGAATCGGAAAGGCTGGGTAACCTGTTTTCTTCCTTGATTGCCACAATGCACTATGCACAGGAAAACCGTAATCAAATGGTAGACCAGATGATAGGAAATCAATACGGCGGATATATGGTAACAACAAATAACTGGCAAGGAACTAACTTCGGCACTTTTAATCCCGCCACGGACTGGGTTGACTATGCATTCAAAACGATTATGGTTGACTTTAACTCCAACTTTATAAAAGTAAAACAAGTGACGGAATCTAAAGGGTACATTTACGGATGGGCTTCCATATTAAGAGTGGCGACAATGCTCCGTGTTACCGATACGTACGGGCCTATCCCCTATTCCCGGATAGGGCTCGTGGATTCGGACGCCATAGAGTATGACGATGTGCGGGATATTTATCACAACATGATTGCAGACTTAGACAATGCCATTGCGCTGCTCAAGAGCTATATAGCCTCGGCCACATCGGAAAGTCCCATCACAAAATATGATGTAGTATATAACGGCGATTTTAATCAATGGATAAAGTTTGCCAATTCTTTAAAACTTCGTATGGCGGTGCGTATTGCCGCGGTGGATACGGAATATGCAAAAGGAATAATGGCTGATGCGATTGCGGGAGGAGCCATAGAAACGAATGCCGGTAACGCTTATATTCCCACAGAGGACAATCCGTACTATAAAGCCTCCCACTTATGGGGCGATTTAGCGGTAAGCGCCACGTTGTCTTCTTATATGAATGGGTATAACGATCCGCGCAGGCCGGCCTATATGACCTTAGCCGGTTCTAACTATACAGGCGTACGCATGGGCATTAACAATATCAATAAAAACCGCTATTCAAACAGTACTCTTTTTTCCAAACCGGCTTTTACCGCCAATTCGCCCTTACTGGCGTTCTGTGCCGCCGAAACAGCGTTTCTCAAAGCTGAAGCGGCTTTAAGAGGATGGATAGCAGGCGGAGACGCTGCGGCGAGGGCTTATTACGAAAACGGAATCAGGTTATCAATGGAACAGCATGGAGTAGTTTTAGGCAATTACCTGGATGGGACAACTTCACCGGCAACTTACAACGGAGATACGTCTACAGGAACAATTTCGGTGGCTACCCCCATCACAGTTTCATGGTCTGACGCGGAAACTACCCAAAACACCAAATTGGAAAAGATTATTACACAGAAATGGCTGGCCAATTATCCGCTCGGCTTTGAGTCGTGGAGCGACCACCGCCGCACGGGATTTCCCCAGTTTTTCCCTGCCGTGCACAATCTCAGTTCAAGCGGGTCCATCGGGGCTGTAATCAATACATCGTCCCGTATGGCCAGGCGGTTACCGTTCCCCGAATCGCAATATCAGGGAAACAACGAAAATGTCCTGAAAGCAGTACAAATGCTTGGCGGAGATGATGCTGCCTATACCGACCTCTGGTGGGCCAAGAAACCATAAGTTGATATTTAAAAAAGATATTACAGCAATGAATACGCTAAATAAATTATTTATATGTGCATCTGTTCTATTGATTGGATGCAGCGACTGGACGGAAATAGAATCTGTCGATAATACCGATTTGAATGTAACTACAAAGACCGATGAGTATTATGCCGCGCTTCGCGAATGGAAAAATACGCCGGGATTACCCCAGGTTTTTGTATGGTTCGACAACTGGAGCGGCGTATCTCCCACCGGAGAAAACAGCCTCAGAGGGCTTCCCGATTCCGTAACCATTGCGTCTAACTGGGGAGGGCATCCAAAATTTGATCTTAGCCCCGAACGTAAAGCCGATATGGAATACGTTCAGAAAGTGAAAGGGACGAAAGTTGTAGTAACCCTTTTCTCTGCCAAAGTTGGCGACGACATGCCCGCAGACTCGGTATACAATATAGGAAGCAGCTCCGACGAAGCTGTTGTAAGGCCGGCGATACGCAAATATGCGGAAGCCATATACGACGCTGTGGTAGAAAGCGGTTACGATGGTTTCGACTGGGATTATGAACCGGCAGGCGGCGGAGGATCGGGTAATTATTTGTGGACAAACAGGGTGCAAAGAAGAATATTTGTCGAAGAATTGGGTTACTGGTTCGGTTCAGGCTCTCAGCGCACGGACAGGGACGGCCGGAAACCCGCCAAACCCGGTTTACTGTTTGTTATTGACGGAGAAATTGGGATTGGAGGCAGGATGGATAAAGACTGGGAATCGCAGTACGTCGATTATTATATACTTCAGGCATACGGTTCTACGACTGATTACAGCCTTACAAGCAGAGTCAGGGGCGTTATAAACGACATGGTAGACCATATCGGAGCCGGTAGGATTACCGCCGAAGAAGTGGTTCGCAGAACCATTCTTACCGAGAATTTCGAGTCTTATGCGAATACCGGAGGGGGATTCTTAGGCATGTCCCGGTTTATTTATGAGCCGAACGGATTAAACCAACAGATCGGAGGTTGCGGCCTGTATAGATCGGGATTCGACTACGCGCCTAAAGGAGAGGGCGATTATAACGGCTCTCCGGAATATTACTTTTTACGCCGGGGTATCGCCAATTTATACAATATCTATTATGAAAGATTAAACCCTGCTACTCCTGAAACCGAAGAGTAACGGCATTAATTTAAAATAACAATCAATAGTAAAGATTTATTTATGAAAAAAATATATATGTTCCACTTTGCGGTAGCGCTGCTTGGTATATTATTTACCGGATGCGATAATGCAGAGTATAAGATAATAGAGAACGGCATATATCTGAGCGACGCCGCAGGATCGGCGAAGTCTACGACGCTCACAATGGACAATGGAATAGATATAATCGTAAATGTTCGTCTTGCCGGGAAGGTAGATAGGGATGTAACGGTAGAGGTCAAATTGAACCCATCCCTGATAGAAGAGTACAATAAAGCCAATAACAGCGAATATTATCCCGTCCCCGGTTTCCAGCTTGCGGCAGGGGAAAAGGTAACCATCCCCGCCGGGGAAACAGGCGTGGTTTACGCCATCAGGATTGACGACTTTGAGACAGGCGGAAAACAATATGCGCTTGGGGTGGAACTCGGAAACGTCGTCGCGGGAAATGTAGACAAGTCGGTTTCCCAGTCTAAGTTTATTTACCTGTTGGCGAAACCCCTCAACGTTTCCGTACCCGTATTGAACGGCTTAGCCGGTATGGTTACTACCGCTCCCGAAACCAAATGGGATATAACTACCGGCGAGTGGACTTTGGAGTGTTGGGCGCGTATGTCGGCTTACAGCCGTAACAATCAGGCGCTCTTCAATACCGGCAGTAGCGATCATGAGATTTATATCCGTTTTGGAGACGCCAACCGGCCCTATAACTATTTACAGATAAAAACCCTTGGAGGCCAGGTACAAACCCCTTCGGATCTTATAGCCAATAAGTGGTATCATTGGGCCTTTGTCTACGACGGAACAGCATTGACCATATTCCAGAATGGCGAAGAGAAGATGAAATTCGATCCCCCCGCACCGAAAGGCGGGTCTGTACGGTTCGATTTTCTGCAAATGGTGTCCAGCGGATCCTATTTCAGGGATCAATGCGCCATGAGCCAGGTTCGTTTGTGGAAAAAAGCGGTTACGCAAACTCAGATAAAGAATAATATGTATTATTCCATCAACCCTGAGAATCCCGATTTAATAGGCTACTGGCCGATGAGTGAAGGAGACGGCAGCTCGTTTGCCGATATTACAGGCAATGGGCACAATGCAACCGCCCAACCGGGCGTTCTCATAAAATGGGAACATGGCATTCGTTTCGACCGGCAATAACCTGAAACAGTGGCCGGATGACGGTACGCCGGAAAATCCGCGCGCGTATCAACCGGGTTAAACAGTAATACCGGGTAAGAGAAACGGGATCATTTCCCGTTTCGACCTCTCTCAGAGGGTGTATCACAATGTGATTTCACCCTCTTTCTATTCGTACTCCTTACCGGAGAACAATTCTAAATATTCAATTCTCAAAGGCCTGTTTTCTATTTTAATACAGCCTCTTCTTTAATTTACAGGAGCTGCTTTGAGATAATTGCCAGGGCACGGCAGACCGAAAAAAGCCCGCTCTTTTCAGGGAGCGGGCACGGTTCTGCTATATTGGATTGTCGAAAAACTTAGAAGCTGTTTTGAATTTTTTCATTCATTGTTTTATAGCCATTTTTTTGATGGATTTGGATTTTCATTGATTGAAAAGTAGCGGGCTACTTGAAAGAAATGAAAATTCAAAGGCGCAAAAAAGGGCAGAAAACAAGATGAAAGAGCGGTAAAATAAGCATAAAATAATTACTCGTAAAATTCAAAACAGCTTCTTAAACAGAAACCGAAAGCAGTTCTTTTCCCAGCCGGTGGAAAGCCTCAATAATTTTTGTTTCCTGTTCTTTGCGCGGATGTGAACGACCGCAAATATAATGCCCTAATTGACGTTCATTTATACCTGTAATACGGGCAAGCGCGGCGCGACTGATAATACCGCTGTAACAGCTCAAAAGACTTTCAATATCAAACTTATATTCAAATTCATATTCTCCATCAAATACGGATGGATATGTATCGCCGTCTTTTTTTGCCCACTTGATAAAAACGGAAATACTGTCGGTGAGTTCGCGCTTAAAATCCGCAAAAGCGCCTTCCGTTCCCAATACCCAGCCGGGTAATATATCAATACTTGCGCTATATCCGCCGGGGGGTTTTCCTACATTTACAATTACTTTTTCCATGATTTATTGTTTTAAGGGGTTAGAAAACTAACCCCGATTGATTTTCAATACTTTTTAATAACTTTCCCAAAAAATCTGTTTAAGGGCTTCCGTTTACCGTTACTTTTCCCGGTTTTGCAGGGTGCTCAAACTGCCTGTGACTTCCTTCGCAATTTACTATGTACCAGCCGTCTTCTTTCAGGTCTTTCAGAATCTTTGCCCCTTTTACTACTTTCACTTTATTCTGTTTTTGTTTTTCGACGCCACAAAGATAATAGTGAAAATACTATTATCAAACTATTTCAGTAGTTATTATGTTTCACTACTGTCCGGTTTAATTTTCCCATAG
>JAISZV010000277.1 GCA_031284475.1 Proteiniphilum sp.
GCAAGTCAGGCGAAATTTGTACTGTCCGATACGACGGTTCAGGAAAATTACACGACTTTTCCGACCGACGCCAAACTGTGCAAAAAAGTCATTGATAAATGCAACAAGATTGCTGAAAAAGAGGGCATTAAGCAACGGTGTAAATACAATAAAGAGAGCAAATAACTTGTCCGCGCCGCCTACAACGGCAAGCATCCGAAACGGGCAAAGAAAAACTTCTTTGGCTTCTGTTCAGATATATGATATATCCTCAAAAAATTTTAGAAACGAAGGTTGTGGGAGTTAATAAGAATTGACTAATTACAAAGATAACCGCGGAGCGGGGAAATTCAAAATGACCCGCTCTTTATTTTTTTACCGGACAGTAGTGATGAAAAATTATGAAGACGAAACAATATAATGGAAAAGAGTTGGATGGTGATAAAACTTTCACTCTTATTCCTCCTAAAAGTAGATATTTCATCCTCAAAATAGTTACTTTTGCAATGAATTTACGCCGTTCAATGTGAAATGGAGTTCATATAATCATCATATTTGTGTATTTTTGATACAAAAAGGCTGATAAATCAAACATAAAGTTAAATTTTATCGGAAAATATTACTTTTTCATCATTTCCATTTGGATTGTCAAACAAATTGATTATTTTTGCAGCAGATTGTTTATCAAATATAGAATCGCGGGTGTAAAAGCCTCCATTTATCAAATTTTATCTCTATTATGTCAACATTACGTTTTAAAGCAGTAGAAGAAGCATCGAAGAGAACGCCCTTAGAAGTGACGCCTCCTACAGGAATTCCTTCCGAGTATTACGGTAAATATGTGTTCAACAGAACACAGATGTCGAAGTATCTCTCCAAAGAGACAATGAATATCGTACTCGAAGCAATAGACCAGGGCTCCACCCTGCACCGGGGGATTGCCGACCATGTGGCTGCAGGCATGAAAATGTGGGCCATGGAAATGGGCGCCACCCATTATACGCACTGGTTTCAACCGCTCACAGAGGGGACTGCCGAGAAACATGATTCTTTTATAGACTATATAAACGGCCCCGACGGAGGTGTTATCGAAAGATTCTCAGGCAAACTGCTGGCACAGCAGGAACCTGATGCATCCAGTTTTCCCAGCGGCGGCATCCGCAATACTTTTGAGGCAAGAGGATATACCGCATGGGATCCTTCCTCGCCTGCTTTTATTATTGACGATACATTGTGTATTCCCACCGTTTTTATCTCTTACACAGGTGAAGCGCTGGACTACAAGACTCCGTTGCTGAAATCGCTTTCGGCTGTGGACAAGGCGGCTGTGGATGTTTGTAAACTGTTTTATCCCGATGTAAAAAAGGTCTATTCATACCTTGGATGGGAACAGGAATATTTCCTGGTAGACCAGGCGCTTTATGACGTCCGACCCGACCTGATCCTTACAGACCGTACGCTTATGGGACACGAAAGCGCCAAGAACCAGCAATTGGAAGACCACTACTTCGGGGCAATCCCCCCGCGTGTGGCGTCTTTCATGCGTGAAGTGGAACTTGAAGCCTTTAAATATGGTATCCCGTTAAAAACCCGCCACAATGAGGTAGCGCCCAACCAGTTTGAACTGGCGCCTATCTACGGCGAGACCAATTTGGCAGTCGATCAGAACCTTCTGATAATGACGCTTATGCACAGGATAGCCACCAAACATCATTTTAAACTGCTGCTGCACGAAAAGCCGTTTGCCGGCGTAAACGGATCGGGTAAGCACAATAACTGGTCGTTAGGTACAGATACCGGAATCGGCCTGTTCACTCCCGGCAAGACCGCCAACGAAAACCTGCTGTTCGTCACCTTCCTGGTGAACACGTTGAAAGCAGTGTATAAACATAACGGGTTGCTGAAAGCCTCCATCATGTCGGCCAGCAACGCACACCGGCTGGGAGCCAACGAAGCGCCTCCGGCTATTATCTCCATCTTCTTAGGGACACAGATTACGGCCGTGCTCGACAAACTCGAAAAGAGTTCAAAGGATGATGACATCACCGTGGACGAACTGAAACGGATGAAATTAGGAATAGCCCATATTCCCGAAGTGCTGATCGACAATACCGACAGGAACCGCACATCTCCGTTCGCCTTCACAGGCAACCGTTTTGAATACAGGGCAGTAGGCTCGTTGGCCAATTGTTCGTCGGCGATGACCGCGTTAAATTCGGCAATGGCCGCCCAGTTGATCGACTTCAAAAAAGAGATCGACGCAAAAATAAAAAAGGGGATGAAGAAAGAGCAGGCTATCTTCGATACGCTCCGCCTCTATATCAAGGAGTCCAAAGCCATCCGTTTCAACGGCAACGGCTACAGCGAAGAATGGAAAGAAGAAGCCCAAAAGCGCGGACTCGACTGCGAAACCAGTGTTCCTCTGATCTACGACAGATATACCTCGAAAAAATCGGTGGAAATGTTCGAAAGTATCGGCGTACTGAACGAAAAGGAACTGCATGCCCGCAACGAAGTGAAATGGGAAACCTACACCAAAAAGATCCAGATAGAAGCGCGCGTGTTGGGCGACTTGTGTCTGAACCACATCATCCCGGTTGCCACGGAGTACCAATCCATGTTGCTGGATAACATCTATAAAATGCACGCCGTTTTCGACAAAGAGAAGGCCAACAAGCTTTCAAAGGAAGATGCTGCGCTCATTGAGGAGATCGCAGACCATATATCGGCAATAAAAACGAATGTGGACGATATGGTAGAAGCCCGGAAAGCGGCCAATAAACTGGAAGACGCCCGCGAAAAAGCAGTAGCCTACCACGACAAGGTGGAAGTCTATTTCAACGTGATCCGCTATCATGTAGACAAACTGGAACTGATCGTGGATAACCAGATGTGGACACTGCCGAAATATAGAGAACTATTATTCATAAGTTAAGCCTCACAACTTCAAATGTAATTTTCACATTTATTTGAATAGCAGGTAAGTGATTATCTGCTATTTTTTTGCTGAAAACTAAAACGACAGAAAATGAGACAAGAAAATATTTTCCGGGATCTCCGACAATTCGAAAAAGAGTCGCTCTATTCATTCCAGAACGAGCATGACGCCTGCGGCGTCGGCCTGGCAATGACATTAACGGGGGAAAAATCTCACGACATTGTGGAGAAAGGGTTGCAAGTGCTGGAGAATATGGTGCACCGGGGCGCCGAAAGCGCTGATAACATCACCGGCGACGGTGCGGGGATATTAGTACAGATCCCGCATGAATTTATTCTTTTGCAGGGGATTGCCGTCCCTCCGGAAGGGAGGTACGGTACCGGGCTCGTATTCCTGCCGCGGGAAGAGGAGAAGAGAGAATATTGCCTTTCACTCATCAAAGAGAAATCCTGTGAGGAAGATCTTTCACTCTTTTTTATCCGTGATGTGCCGGTCAACAGCGATTGTCTGGGAGAGATCGCCCTTGCCAGCGAACCGGTGATCAAACAACTGTTCATTACCGGCCATTTTCCTCCCGGTGAACTGGAGAGAAAACTCTATATCCTGAGAAAGAGGGTGGAAAAAGCCGTCTATGCCTCGGCGATAGCGGAAGAGCGAAGTTTTTATATAGTAAGCCTTTCCACCCGGCAGATGATCTATAAAGGAATGTTGTCGTCAATGCAGCTCCGCCAATACTTCCCTGACCTCATCAACCCCAATTTCACGAGCCGGGTCGCGCTGGTACATTCCCGGTTCAGCACCAATACATTACCCACCTGGGACTTAGCCCAACCGTTCCGGATGCTGGCGCACAACGGCGAGATCAACACTATCCGCGGCAACCGGCAATGGATGCAAAGCCGTGAGAGCGTATTGCAGTCGGACCTGTTCGCCGATATGGAAGAACTTTATCCGGTAGTCCAACCCAATATGAGCGATAGCGCTTCCATCGACAACGTGCTGGAATTTCTGGTGATGTCGGGCAAATCGCTCCCGCACGCTATGGCAATGCTTGTCCCCGAAAGTTTCAATCAGAAAAATCCCATCCCCGACGGGGTGAAAGCATTCTACGAATACCACAGTATGCTGATGGAACCTTGGGACGGCCCCGCCACTCTTATCTTCAGCGATGGACGTTACGCGGGCGGGATGCTCGACCGCAACGGATTGCGGCCGGCTCGATACACCATTACCCACAGCGGTATCATGATTATGGCCTCTGAGACGGGCACCCTTGTTTTCGAGGCGTCGGATATCAAAGAAATGGGCCGGCTGAAACCGGGAAAGATGATGATAATTGATACGCTGACCGGCGTTATTTATTCCGACAGCGAATTGAAAGAAACTCTGGCAAACGCCTTTCCTTACCGTGAATGGCTAAACAGGAATTGCCTTAAACTGGATGATATATCTTCGGGGCGAAGCGTGAATAACGATGTAGGGAACTACGAAACCCTTCTGAAAGCATTCGGATACTCTGTGGAAGACCTCAACATACTCATCAAGCCCATGGCTTTGGAAGGGAAAGAACCTGTTTCGTCGATGGGTAACGATGTAACGTTGGCGGCATTGTCCGACAAGCCGCAACGCTTGTTCAACTATTTCCGGCAACAGTTCGCACAGGTGACTAATCCCCCCATTGATCCCATCCGGGAAGAACTGGTGATGTCGCTGACCGGCTATCTGGGCGCCGTACACCAGAATCTCCTCAAAGAGATACCGGCGCTGTCGGGCATCGTGAAATTGCGCAGCCCAATCCTCACCAACACCCAGTTCGATATTCTGCTGAACCTGCGGTACAAGGGATTTTCCTCCGCCATAATCCCTATGCTGTTCGATCCCCAAAGCGGCGCCGAAGGTATGCGGAAAGCGCTAGAACAGATGTGCCTCTCCGTTGAAAAAGCAATCGACGAAGGCAAAAACTACATCGTATTGAGCGACAGAGGCGTGGATGCGGATCATGCTCCCATTCCTTCACTGCTCGCCACATCCGCCGTACACCACTACCTGGTGGAAAAACGCAAAAGGATGCAGATTGATATTGTGGTAGAGAGCGCCGAACCGCGCGAAGTGATGCATTTCGCCCTGTTGTTCGGTTTTGGCGCCAACGCAATCAATCCCTACATGGTCTTTGCTATCCTCGCTGAGAAGATAAAAGCGGGCGAGATCGCGCTTGATCTCGCTACGGCAAAGAAAAATTATATCAAATCAGTCAACAAAGGACTACTGAAAGTGCTTTCCAAAATGGGTAATTCCACCCTGCGGAGTTATCGCGGCGCGCACATCTTTGAAGCGATTGGCATTTCATCCTCTCTGCTGGACAGCTACTTTAAAGGAACCTCGTCAAAGATCGAAGGAATAGACATGGAAGATGTGGCCCGGGAGGTACTACGCCCGTTCTCCGAAGCGTTCTATAATGACGACAGCGAACCGTTCCATCTCCAAAACCCTGGGAATTATGCTTATAGGAACGACGGATCGTATCATGCATGGAACCCGGAAACCATCTCCCGGCTACAGATAGCCACCCGGACGGGAAATTACGCGACGTTCAAGGAATATACCGCGTTGGTAAACAATAAAGAGAAACCTGCCTTTATCCGCGATCTGCTCGATTATGCACGCAACCCAATCGATATATCCGAAGTGGAACCCGTAGAGAGCGTCATGAAACGGTTCTGCACCGGCGCCATGTCTTACGGTTCCATCAGCAAAGAAGCGCATGAGGCCATGGCCATGGCGATGAACATCATCGGCGGACGCAGCAATACCGGTGAAGGAGGCGAAGATCCCGAACGGTTTCACCCGCAAGCCGACGGATTGTCGCGCCGAAGCGCTATTAAGCAGATCGCTTCCGGCCGGTTCGGAGTTACCACGGAATACCTCGTGAATGCCGATGAGCTACAGATCAAGATCGCCCAGGGAGCAAAACCGGGTGAAGGGGGGCAGTTGCCCGGTTTCAAAGTCGATGACATCATTGCCCGGACACGGCACTCCATTCCCGGCATCACCTTGATCTCTCCCCCGCCCCATCACGACATCTACTCCATTGAAGACCTGGCGCAACTTATCTTCGACCTCAAAAATGTGAACCCGAACGCCAAGATCAGTGTGAAATTAGTATCGGAAAGCGGCGTCGGCACAATCGCTGCCGGTGTGGCAAACGCTAAAGCCGACTTGATCGTGATCAGCGGTGCGGAAGGAGGCACCGGTGCAAGCCCTGCAAGTTCCATTAAACATGCGGGACTTCCGTTAGAGATTGGCCTGGCGGAAACGCAACAAACACTGGTGACGAATAACTTACGGGGAGTAGTAACCTTGCAGGCCGACGGACAACTGAAAACCGGACGCGACATTGTGACGGCTGCACTGCTCGGCGCAGAAGAGTTTGGCTTTGCCACCAGCGCGCTGATCGTACTGGGATGCGTGATGATGCGCAAATGCCATCTCAACACCTGCCCGGTGGGAGTCGCCACGCAAAACGAAGAACTGCGGAAACGCTTCGCAGGACGACATGAATACCTTGTCAATTTCTTCCGTTTTCTGGCGCAGGATACGCGCGAACAACTGGCGGAAATGGGATTCAGGTCGCTCGATGAAGTGATAGGCAGGGCCGACCTGCTGGAACGCAAGCATTTTCCGGAATTGCCTAAGACCGAAAAGATCGACCTGTCAAGGATCATCTACTTTCCGAAAGAGGCAAACCGCCACGCTATCAGGAGAACAACTGCCCAGCATCATAAAATTGATGACGTATTGGATCGTATGCTTATCTCGGAAGCACTTCCGGCTATCGAACACCAACAGTCGGTCGGTATCAAGGCGGCAATAAAAAACACCGACAGGGCAGTCGGCGCCATGCTGTCGGGCGCTATTGCCGGGCGGTACGGACAAAAAGGGCTGCCGGAACACACCATCTCGGCCTATTTTGAAGGGTCGGCCGGGCAAAGTTTCGGCGCATTTCTTGCAGGCGGCGTCACCTTTTATCTTCATGGCGACTGTAACGATTACTTAGGCAAAGGATTGTCGGGTGGACGCATCATCGTTGCGCCGGCCAAAGGCAGCAATTTCAAACCGGAAGAGAATATCATCTGCGGTAATACATCGCTCTATGGGGCCACTTCGGGCGAAGTGTTTATCGGCGGTATCGCCGGCGAACGCTTCTGTGTAAGAAATTCAGGTGCGACCGCCGTAGTGGAAGGCGCCGGGGATCATTGCTGCGAATATATGACCGGTGGTTGTACGGTAGTGCTGGGCAATACCGGGAGGAACTTTGCAGCCGGAATGAGCGGCGGCGTTGCCTATGTGCTGGATGAAAAGGGCAATTTCGATTTTTATTGCAATATGGAAATGGTGGAATTGACGCTGCTCGAAGAGATGTCCGACGTCAGGGAATTGAAAAACCTGATCTCCAGGCACAGTCAATATACCAATAGCAGAATAGCCAAGCATATCCTCGACAATTGGGAATTTTACACAAGTAAATTCATCAAGGTGATACCTATTGAATACAAAAAAGTGCTGCAAGAAAAGAAAATGGCGGCATTGAACCAAAAAATCGCCGTGGTGGAAAGAGATTACTAAAACCGACAATATTATGGGAAATCCAAAAGCATTTATGACGATACCCAGGAAAGAGGCCGGCTATCGTCCCGTAAGCGACAGAATATATGATTACAGTGAGGTAGAACAAACTCTCAACAGGGAAGACCGCAAATTGCAGGCGTCCCGGTGCATGGACTGCGGCATCCCTTTCTGCCACTGGTCTTGCCCCCTGGGGAACAAAATGCCCGAATGGCAGGATTATATATACAAAGGCGAATGGAAAAAAGGAGTGGATATATTGCAGGAGACCAATAACTTCCCGGAATTTACCGGTCGGGTTTGTCCCGCTCTCTGCGAGAAATCGTGCGTACTTGCACTTCACGAAGCGCCGGTGACCATCAGGGAGAATGAGGCGGCCGTAACTGAAGTGGCGTTCAGGGAAGGCATGATAAAAGCCCATCCGCCAAAACGGAGAACAGGCAAAAAAGTAGCCGTCATCGGATCGGGGCCGGCAGGATTGGCGGTAGCCCAACAGTTGAACCGGAAAGGGCACTTTGTCACTGTCTTCGAGAAAGATCACAGTCCGGGCGGATTGCTCAGGTACGGCATCCCGAACTTCAAGCTGGCCAAACAGGTCATCGACCGCCGGCTGGCGCTCCTTATCGAAGAGGGCATTGAATTCAGAACCAATACGGAAGCAGGAAAACAGATCTCCGGAGCGGAGATCATGGGTAGGTACGATGCAGTCTGTCTGGCCGTGGGCGCAGGTAAACCACGAAATATCACATCAGAGGGCCGCGACCTGAAAGGGATCCACTTTGCCATGGATTTCCTCTCACAACAGATACGCGTCCTTCAGAAAGAGGAACCCGATACTGCCGAAATAATATCGGCAAAAGGGAAGCATGTATTGGTGATCGGTGGAGGTGATACCGGTTCCGACTGTGTAGGCACGTCGATAAGGCAGGGAGCCTTAAGCGTAACCCAGATCGAAATCATGCCCAAGCCGCCCGCAGGTCATAACCCCGCTACCCCATGGCCAAGCCCCTACCCGCAGGTACTGAAAACCTCTTCATCGCACGAGGAGGGTTGCAAACGTCGCTGGCAACTGAATACGCTGATGTTCCGCGGAGAAAAGGGGCAAGTGAAAGAGGCGCTGGTAGAAGAAGTGAACTGGGAAAAAGACGGGAACGGCCGCTTCAATATGGCGCCTACAGGCAAGAAAGAGGTACTAAAAGCAGACCTTGTACTGCTGGCGCTTGGTTTCGTCCATCCCGTACAGGAGGGTTTATTGAATGAATTAGGCGTCAATTACGACGTCCGGGGAAATGTGGCAGTCGACAACAGACATCACAGTTCCGTTTCCAGAATTTTCGCCACCGGAGATGCGATGATGGGCGCCAGCCTTGTGGTAAAAGCCATCGCATCAGGGAGAAAAACTGCGGAGAATATTCATCAGATACTTATGCAACAAGAAAACGCGGCGTTTTCAGTACCATCCCTTACGCCGCTTGCCGGGCTTCGGTTACCGGTAACGTCATTCAATCAATCACAAAAAAACAAGTAACAATATGTGTGGAATAGTCTGTACATTCAATATAAAAAGGCCGGAGGAGCAGTTACGCCCTCAACTGTTGAAAATGTCGAGGAAATTGCGTCACCGCGGCCCGGACTGGTCGGGTATCTTCTCTTCCGACAAAGCGATCATGGCACACGAACGCCTATCGATCATCGACCCGGCATCGGGCAAACAACCTCTTTACAGCAAAG
Organism: Proteiniphilum sp.; assembly: GCA_031284475.1. Lineage (GTDB taxonomy): Bacteria > Bacteroidota > Bacteroidia > Bacteroidales > Dysgonomonadaceae > Proteiniphilum. The sequence goes on from JAISZV010000277.1 coordinate 9,272, forward strand.
ACGGTAAATTAGTGCTGGCCGTGAACGGCGAAATCTATAACCACCGCGAGATACGCAAGCAATACCAGGGCAAGTATGAGTTCCTCACCCAGTCCGATTGCGAAGTGATCTTAGCGCTCTACCGGGATAAAGGAACCGACTTTTTGGACGACCTGAACGGTATCTTTGCTTTTGCCCTGTACGACACAGAAAAAGATGTTTTCCTGATCGGACGGGATCATATCGGGATCATCCCCCTCTACCATGGATGGGATCAGGATGGGGCCTACTATGTGGCCTCGGAGCTGAAAGCGCTGGAAGGGTACTGTAACACGATTGAAGAATTTCCTCCCGGACATTACTATTACAGTAGCGACGACCAACCTCAGCAATGGTACTCCCGCGAGTGGGCGGAGTATGACAATGTGAAAGAAAACGTGTCGGATACGGCGCTGCTGAAACAAGCGCTGGAGGATGCCGTGCAACGTCAGCTAATGAGCGATGTACCGTATGGGGTACTGCTCTCCGGCGGACTCGACTCGTCCGTCATCTCTGCCGTCGCCAAGAAATTCGCGGCGAAACGTGTGGAGACCGACAACCGTGAAGATGCATGGTGGCCGCAACTCCACTCCTTCGCCATCGGGCTGAAAGGATCTCCCGACCTGGCGGCTGCGCGGAAAGTGGCCGACCATATCGGCTCCATACACCACGAAATAGAATATACCATTCAGGAAGGGCTGGATGCGATCCGCGATGTGATCTACCATATAGAGACCTACGACGTGACCACTGTGCGGGCCAGCACGCCCATGTACCTTATTGCCCGGTTCATTAAATCGATGGGCGTGAAAATGGTGCTTTCCGGCGAAGGCGCCGATGAAATCTTCGGGGGGTACCTCTATTTCCACAAAGCCCCCAACGCCGAGGAGTTCCACAAAGAAACCGTCCGGAAACTGAGTAAACTGCACCAATACGACTGTCTGCGTGCCAATAAATCGCTGGCGTCGTGGGGCGTGGAAGGGCGTGTACCCTTTCTCGACAAAGAATTTCTGGATGTGGCCATGCAGCTCAACCCGAAAGATAAGATGGCGGGGAATGGAAAAATTGAAAAGCATATCCTGCGGAAGGCATTTGAAGATTACCTGCCTGCGGAAGTGGCCTGGCGCCAAAAAGAGCAGTTTTCCGACGGTGTAGGATACGGCTGGATCGACACCTTAAAAGAGATGGCCGCACAAGAAGTGAGCGACGAACAGATGGCCAACGGGAGTCACCGCTTCCCCATCAATCCGCCGTTAACAAAAGAAGAGTACCTGTACCGCTGTATCTACTCAGACCTGTTCCCATCGGACAGCGCTGCCGGTTGCGTTCCGTCGGTTCCGTCGGTAGCATGCAGTACGCCGGCTGCCCTGGAATGGGATGAATTGTTCAAGAAAAATGCCGACCCCTCAGGCAGAGCGGTTGGTAAAATACATGAGCACGGGTATCAGTAAGTGCAATGCCCCCCGGTAACGTACCTGACCGATTCGGTGAGGTTGAAAACCCCGGCATCCCCACTTTCCGGCGGATCAGATATACTCGTCGCCGTAACGGAATTTTACATCCGTCACGAAATGTTTGATCCGCTGTTCTTCGCTTTTCTTGCAGATCATCAGCACATTGTCCGACTCGGCCACGATATATCCGTCAAGGCCCTGCAAGACAACCAGTTTATCCTCGCTCATCGCGACAACATTATCATTGCTCTCTACAAACAGGGTTTTACAATGCAGGTTGGCGTTACCTTCCTCATCCCTTTCCGAAATCTCATGCAGGGCGCCCCAGGTTCCCAGGTCGCTCCAACCGAAATCGGAAATATTCACATACACGTTATCGGCTTTCTCCAGGATGCCGTAATCGATGGAAATGCTGGGGCACATCGGGAAACTGGTATCAACGAATTTTTTCTCCCCGGGGGTGTTGAACAGTTCTTTTCCCTCACTGAGCTTTTGGTTGATATCCGGGAGGTATTTTTTGAAAGCGTCCATGATGGTGTTTACATTCCACAGGAAGATACCTGAGTTCCAAAAGAATTCGCCGCTGTCGACGAACTTCTTGGCCAGTTCGAAATTGGGTTTCTCAGTAAACGCTTTCACTTTGTAGATACCGCCAATCTCCTCCTCATTCACCTGAATGTAGCCATAGCCCGTTTCGGGACGGCTGGGTTTAATGCCCAATGTGAGTAGAACCGGGTTACTGCTTACGAAGTCCAACCCCTTTTGGATATCCGCCACGAACTCGTTGGTCTTCAGGATAAGATGATCCGAAGGGGCAACGACAATATTCGCATCGGGGTCAATCGCGTTGATCCGAAAAGAGGCATATGCGATAGCAGGAGCGGTATTCCGCCTGATCGGCTCCAACAGGAGTTGCTCATCTTTCAGTTCCGGCAGTTGCTTCTTTGTCATTTCGGCATACGCATCGTTCGTCACGATATATATGTTCTCAACAGGAACAATTTGTTTAAACCGGTCGAAGGTACTTTGCAGTAACGTCCGTCCCGTTCCGAAGAAATCAAGAAATTGTTTGGGTTTTCCCTCTTTACTGAAAGGCCAGAAGCGGCTTCCTACCCCGCCGCTCATGATTACACAATAATTATGATTGTTTCTCATTACTAAGATTATATATGTATTTTAAAATGAAATTCTCGTTTATCTATATCTGCATTTTACGGGTTCTTATTAGTTAAATAACATCTTTCCGTAATAATTGTTTATGCTCCCCGCAAATTAGCCCTTAAAGATACAAAACAAAACGGGAATAACTCCGGGAAGTAATCAGAAACTCATCTGTCCCCTACTCTCCAAATAAAAAAGAGGGAAGCCTTATAAAATCCGCAAATAACCTCTGACAACAAAAACCAACGAGAGGGGAAGCATCAAATAAAAAAGAATTGATCGAATATCTGCAAAAAAGAATGGCAACTTATTTTAAAATACCGAAAATATGCGTACTTTTGTATTCACTTTTTGTCAATGCCCAGATGGCGGAATTGGTAGACGCGCTGGTCTCAAACACCAGTGGATTCACTTCCATGCCGGTTCGATCCCGGCTCTGGGTACAGAATCGGGGAAAGTGTTAAAACTTTCTCCGATTTCTTTTTTATCTCCTCGTAACTCATTGGTTTGCTGATAGATTAGGTCAAGCACAGAATTGTAAGAATTGGTTCGATATGATTTTCCGTCAAAAGTGATTTTTTCGGGAAACATCGAACCTAACAGCTTACATTTGACCTCAACTTTGGCATCTCGCATATAGCTATCTATATTGTTTATCAATAACATAGAGTATCTTAGTTTTGGTTCGATATTGGTACGGTTCGGGTTTTTCATCAAATGGATTCTTTCCTGCAACACTGCCTTTTCATTCTTGTATCTTTCCATAAACCTGTTATGAGTGGATTTATCTATTTCATCCCTTATAAACTTGTCATCTACTTTATTGATATTGGTTTCTA
>JAISZV010000279.1 GCA_031284475.1 Proteiniphilum sp.
TACCCCAATGCGTCGGTCAGCGGCTTCTTTTTCGCTCACCCGCAGTCCAAATATTTTGCCGTAGGGGAAATATCGGAGGAGCAGGTGGCCGATTATGCCCGGCGTAAAAATGTGAAGCCGGATGAGATCCGTAAGTTCCTGCTGGCTAATTTGAGATAGTTCACGAAAAAGACAAAAGACGAAAGATAAAGACTTATAAGACAGGAAAAGGTCTTTTTAATCTTTCTTATCTATTTCCGTCTTCTTTTGTCTTTTGTCTATTTTTATTCGTTTGTGTGCAATCGGAAATTTCATGTATCTTTGCACCCGTAATTCGGAGGTATCATGCGAAGTTTTGGAAGCGACAATAATTCCGGCGTAGATCCGCGGATCATGCAGGCGTTGATGGAGGCCAACAACGGCCACACCATCGCTTATGGCGATGACCGCTGGACCCGCGGGGCGGAGGAGGCTGTGAGAACCCTTCTCGGCGAGAAAGAGGTGGAACCTTTCTTCCTGTTCAACGGAACCGGCGCCAATGTAGTTGCCTTACAAGCCTGTACGTCATCTTTCCATTCGATCCTTTGCGCTTCTACCGCCCATATCGCAGTGGACGAGTGCGGCGCGCCCGTAAAGATGACGGGCGCATCGCTGAAAGAGATTCCAACGCCCGACGGTAAACTTACTCCTGACTTAGTGCGTCCTTACCTGCATGGCTTCGGCTTTGAACACCATTCCCAGCCGAAAGTGATCGCCATTTCGCAAACTACCGAATTGGGAACGGTGTATACCCCGCAAGAGATCAACGCGCTTTCCGGCCTGGCGCACAGCTATGATATGCTCCTTTTTATGGACGGAACGCGCCTTGCCAACGCCTGCGACTCCCTTGACGTTTCGCTGAGGGAGATGACCGTTGACGCGGGTGTGGATATTTTTACCCTGGGAGGTACAAAGAACGGGCTGATGTTTGGCGAAGCGCTTGTACCGTTGCGCAGGGAAGCGGCCGAAACGATAAAGTATTACCGAAAGCAAACTACCCAACTCTACTCTAAAATGCGGTTTATCTCCGCGCAGTTTATTCCCTACCTGAACGAAAATATCTGGCTGGAGAATGCGAAAAAATCCAACAGTGCAGCGCAAAAGTTGTATGACGAGATAAACAGGATAGGAGGAATAGAGATTACGCAACCGGTGCAATCGAATGCCCTTTTCCTGATCCTTCCCGGAGAGATTGCGGACAAACTGCGCGAGCGTTACTTCTTTTATGATTGGGATGCAGCCCGTAATGAGGTGCGCCTCGTGTGTTCGTGGGATACTACCGGTGAAGATATTCGTGATTTTGCCGGTTACCTCAGAAAAGTGAAGGCAGGTAATGGGATAGAAGATAATATGCTCCGCACGATAAAGGATAGTGTTATAGGCAATAATTCATAATTCATAATTAGCCAATTATAAATTCTAACCTCAAAATAAAAAATATGTTCGATTTCTTAGACGTTTACCCCTGGTTGTTGCCCTTTATCATCTTCTTTGGGCGTATTATTGATGTTACTTTGGGTACCTTGCGGATTATTTTCGTGTCCAAAGGCGCAAAAAATATAGCTCCCGTCATCGGCTTTGTTGAAGTGTTTATCTGGATAGTGATCATTTCGCAAATTCTTTCGCGCGCCAATGACATAGTATCTTATTTGTCGTATGCCGCCGGTTATGCAACGGGAAACTATGTGGGTATTCTTATTGAGAACAGGATCGCTTACGGGATATTGCTCTGCCGCATTTATACGCAGAAGAACGGGAAAGAACTGGTGCAGATACTGAATAAGTTGAATATCGGCGCCACAATGACCCACGGAACCGGATCGACCAATGAGGTGGACATCATAGAGACCGTTGTTGACAGGAAAGAGATGAAAACACTGGCGCGCTTGCTTGCGGAGTTCGACAGCAATATTTTTTATGTGGTGGAGGATGTGCGCACTAAGAAAAACGGTATTTTCCCGAAACGGAGAACGATTCTCTCGCGCTGGCGGATCGGGAAATAGGGCGTTGGCGGATTGGGAAGTATGGTGATGGCGGATAGAGAAACAAGGCGTTGCCGGATTGGAAAACAGGGCGCTGGCGGCTGCGTTCGGCGTTCAACCGGAGCATTTCTATTACAGGGGTTTTTGGCTCTCTTTCTTCTTCGCCTCTTGCCAGATCATTTCCAACTCTTCCAGCGTCATATCTTTCAATGATCGCCCCTGTTCCTTTACTTTCTTCTCCATATAGTCGAAGCGGTAAATGAATTTCCGGTTGGTACGTTCCAGCGCATTATCGGGGTTTACCTTATAGAGCCGGGCTGCGTTGATGATGCTGAAAAGCATGTCGCCAAATTCGGCTTCTATCTTGTCGCCGTCCATTTTTTCGATTTCGGCTTCCAATTCCCCTAATTCCTCTTTTACTTTATCCCACACATCGTGGCGCTGGTTCCAGTCGAATCCGGCATTGCGCGCTTTGTCCTGTATGCGGTAGGCTTTTACCAAAGCGGGCAGGGAGGCAGGGACGCCCTCCAGCACGGTTTGTTTCCTTCCTTTTTCTTTCAGCTTGAGTTGTTCCCACGACTGTTCCACCATGCCGGGCGAGTCGGCCCGTTGATCGCCGAAAACATGCGGATGGCGGAAAATCAGCTTGTCGCATAGGGAATTACAAACGTCGGCTATGTCGAAAGCCTGCTTCTCTTCCCCTATTTTAGCGTAAAACGCCACATGCAGCAACAGGTCGCCCAGTTCTTTTTTAATCTCGGCGTTGTCGTTGTTGAGGATGGCTTCGGACAACTCATACGTCTCTTCAATGGTGTTTGCCCGGAGGCTCTCGTTGGTCTGCTCCCTGTCCCAGGGGCATTTCACCCGCAGTTCGTCCAGG
>JAISZV010000295.1 GCA_031284475.1 Proteiniphilum sp.
GGTGCAGGAAATCGGCCGCTAACAGCGACGGCGCTACAATTGTGCTCATACGTTTCGGAATTTTATCGGTTCAAAGTTAGGAAAAAAAAGTAACGGGGCAAAAAATTGATAAAAGAATATGGATTGCCTTGTATTGAATAACTTTACAGATTACAAATGATTTATTTTTCAAACGGCCAATAAGCTCTTTTTTGATTAAATCATAAGCCTCCCCGTATATAAAAAACTTTCTGTGCCTTTCCCCTGTAAATTTATAAGGCATTTTGTGTACAATATACTGATTTTATGTTATCTTTGCGTCTATGTTTCACAAATAAAAAAGGAGTAGCATGGCAGTAACCTATGTACTTGTAGAAAGAGGCAATCCGGGGAATCCGGAAGCGCCTAAAAAGTTCTACGCCCAGTCGAAGAGTAGCGGTGAGTTAACGTTGCGCAAGTTGAGCAAAGAAATCGCCGAAGGCAGTACAACCGTAAGCGATACCGATGTGCTTGCCGTATTGAACGACCTGACAAAAATCTTGCGCCGGCACCTGGGAAACGGCGAAATTGTCCGCTTCGGCGATTTCGGTTCTTTCCAGATAGCCCTTACGAGCAATGGCGTGGAAACGGCGGAAAAGTTTCATCCGTCGCTTATCAAGAACCAGAAAGTGACTTTTCGTCCGGGTATTGATTTGAAAGAAATGCTCTCTACGCTCAAATACGAAAAGGCAAAGTAAAACGATTACTAATCGATTTTAAAACGATTACCGATCTCTCAAACAACGATTACTTATCTTTTTTAAAACGATTACCGATCTTTTTGGAAAAGGATAGTTATCGTTTACTCAAAAGATAGTTATCGTTTCGGGAAAAGCCGGCGAGCGGTTTCAAGGTCGAATTAAAAAACAAATAAATATGTACAGATAAAAACAGCATATTGATTAAAATATAATTGAGCTAACGCTCTTATTCTCTCTATTCGAAATCTACCAATTTCACAAGTGTTCGAGAATAAGGTTGCGAGAGTTCACGTCTTCGGGCGTGAACTGTTCGTGCTTATTAGAACACAAAGGTTTTGGTAGAACCTCGAATAGAAATAAGCAATCAACGAACAGTTTCACGCTTTTTTCGTGTGGTTGCGGTTGTCGAAAACAAGTATATTAATTGATAATAGAGTAGTTTTGGACTGTCGGTTCATTCTATATGAAGGTAAAAACTATGGATGTTCGATTCTGGAATTCCTTCAAAAAGCGGTATATATAGCAGGGGAAGTGAATTAATTGATGAAAAACGTGTTATTTGGGATATGGAGATATCTTTCACCCTGAAGGCATTTGGCAAATTGACGGATAAGGGCCAGTGTTAATGTCGCCGGCGAAGCCTCCTTATTGCAATACGTTGATAAAAAACGTAAAAATCGGTTTTTATCATCACATTTTACATACCTTTGCCGCGATTTAATTATATAAAAAAGAAAGCAAATGAGAAAATCAATTTACCTTTTTATGGTTGTGGGAGCGCTATTATCGTGCCAGAATAACAAGAATTATACGATCCTCGGAAAGGTAGCCGACAATGCGTATGAAGGGACAAACGTTTATCTGCAACAGATGACGGACGATGCAATGGTTACAACCGATACCACCGTCGTTCGGAACGGCGCGTTCTCCTTCTCCGGAGCGGCCGATACAACAACGCTTCATTTCATTGCGCTGGACGTAGCCGTAAATTCGCCGCAAGAAAGCAGGATACCGGTATTGCTGGAACCGGGCAAACTGCGGATAGCCTTCGATACCGTAACTACCGTGAAAGGCTCGAAAGCAAACGACGCTTACACCAACTCAAGGTTGCAACAAAACAAAATGGTGCAAAACCTCAGAGGCATTGTACGACAATTCGACGACGAAAGCGCTGCCGGCGCGATAACTAAGTCGCGGGAAGCCGAACTGAAGCAATTTTACGATGAAGCCAGCAACCAACTGACCGATCTGAATTTCAATTTTATCAAAGAAAATATCGGAAATAAACTGGGAGAATATATCTTCCTGGGTTCTTCTTCCATGTTTAAACCGGAACAGCAGAAAGAGATTCTCGGCCTTGCCGGTGATGAATTTAAAGCAAGTAAAAAAATCCAGCGTGTAATAAAGAGGCTGGAAAACCTTGAAAAGGTGGCGGTAGGTAAGAAATTCACCGATTTCACTCTAAAGAATACGCAAGGGAACGAAGTTTCTCTCTCCGATTATGCCGGTAAAGGGAAATATGTGTTGGTCGATTTCTGGGCTGCCTGGTGCGGTCCTTGCCGCGAGGAAATGCCTAATGTAGTGGAAGCCTATAATAAATATAAAGCAAAGGGATTTGAGGTTGTGGGCGTATCGCTCGATCAGGAGCGCGACCAATGGGAGCAAGGCATCAAGGAACTGAATATGGCCTGGCCGCAAATCTCAGACCTGCAATATTGGAATAGCCTGGTAGTAGATCTGTACGCCATAAACGGAATACCTCATACTATTCTCCTCGATAAAGAAGGAACAATCATTGAGAAGAATCTGAGAGGCGAAGCGCTGAACGCTAAATTGGCCGAATTAATGCCTTGATAGCCCGGATGTAAATCTTATACGCAACTTCGTTGTGAAGCGGCGGAAAGAGGGTGTATCACAATGTGATTTCGCCCTCTTTGTATTTGTGTTCCTATCGGAGAACAATTTCAAATATCAATTCTCACGATAATTGAGCGCTGTGAAGGTTTATTTCATGTTAAATTCCTTCAAAGTTGGATAAATTCATCTCGCCCAAACCTTGAAACTGTTTTCAATACGGAATTTATATCTATTTTTGCAAAAAACAATTCGTATGGCGCTACATAAAGGGCAGTTGTTTTTTCTTTTCTGGATTCCGGTTACGGCTTTTCTTATCACTGTCGGGCCAATGTCTGCTCAAAACAGAAAATTTACTGTTGTGATCGATCCCGGACATGGAGGCAAGGATCCCGGCGCAATAGGATCGGGTTCCAAGGAAAAAGATATCGTACTGTCGGTAGGTTTGAAACTGGGGAAACTCATCGAGAATAACCATCCCGACGTAAATGTTATATATACCCGTAAAAATGACCGCTTTGTAGCATTGGATCAAAGGGCGGAGATTGCCAATAAGGCACATGCCGGCCTGTTTATATCTCTCCACTGTAACGCTCTCGACCGCAGACGGACGTCCCCGCAGGGAGTGGAAACTTTCATCCTGGGGCTGCACAGGAGCAAAGACAACCTGGATGTGGCAAAGGCGGAGAACTCGGTGATTATGTACGAGGAGGACTATTCGGTAAAGTATGAGGGATTTAACCCAAACGAACCGGAGTCTTACATTATTTTTGAGTTTATGGCCAATGAGTTCCTCGACCGGAGCGTTTCTTTTGCTTCCATAATACAGA
>JAISZV010000358.1 GCA_031284475.1 Proteiniphilum sp.
TGGAACAGTTGGAGAAGTGAGGCTCCCTTTTTGAAGTTCACTTTTGCGCCTGACGATACGGAACCGGATTTGCTGTAAACAGATCGATAGCAACAAAAAGAGGGTGTATCACAATGTGAAGTGCACCCTCTTTGTATTCGTACTCCTCTCGGAGAACAATCCCGAATATTCAATTCTCAATGGACTGTTTCCTGTTTCCTGTTTTGATACAGCCTCTTTACATAAAGAGAATCTTATATTCTATGGAATGTGAAGGTTTTTCCTTCTTCATTTTTGAGAGTAAGTTCTTTCTCTGTCAGGGATATAATCGTAAGTGTGGCTGTTTGCTTTTCTTCATCTTGAAGATTGATGGTCACTTTATTGCCGTTGATGGAATAAGTAAAATTGAGTTTAGTTTCTCCGCCCGTTTCTCCATAACTCATTACTCCGGTACCATTAGCCTTGAATTCATAAATAGACGTATATGCGGTCTCGGATGTAGACTCTTCATATTTCCATTTACCTACAATAGAAGGTTCGGCTTCTTCTTTTGAGCAACCGCTCGCCAATACAGCCGTAACGACTGCGAATAATAACAATAAATTTTTCATAATCATTTGTTTTTAATAAATTTGACTATAGATGTTTTATACATAGATTTGCGCGTGAGAGCGAAAGTACAACAAAAAAATCAAACAACCGCTCCATGCGGAGACTTTTTTTTGTAACCGGTGAATTTATACCCGATTAGGGTTACTCGTATAAAAACCGCACTGTAAATCTCCTGCCAAAAAGTCAGATTATATGCTTTGGCAAAGATTTTGATCCTCTGAGGCGTATCGTTGTACAGTCCGGTATTTTCAGGCGTTCGGCGTATGGAATGTGGAATGTCATCATTGAGGGAACTTTGTTCTTGCTGTTTTGTTTTTGAAGAAAAGCCCGGTTGATTGTACGGCGGTGTTTTTGATTTCGATATAAACTCTAATAATTATTATCGTATGAATTTTGATAACTTTACAATAAAAGCGCAAGAGGCGGTGCAGAAGGCCGTCGATTTGGCTCAAGATAACAATCAGCAGATGATAGAGCCGGCGCACCTGCTCAAAGGGGTTATGCTGGCGGGCGAGGATATAACTGATTTTTTATTCCAGAAATTAGGCGTGAATCCTCAAAATCTGGAGAGCGCGCTCGATAGGGAAATTGAGTCGTTTCCGCGTGTATCGGGAGGCGATCCTATGTTGAGCCGTGAGACCAATGCGGTATTCCGGAAAGCCGCCGATTTTGCAGGAAAGATGGGCGACCGGTTTGTTTCATTGGAACATCTGCTGCTGGCAATCCTGAGCGAAAAGAACAGTGCATCGCAGATGATGAAAGATGCGGGAATCTCTTTGAACCCGTTGCAGGCGGCCGTTCAGGATTTGCGTAAAGGGGAGAAGGTGACCGGCCAATCGGCGGAAGATACCTACCAATCGCTGGGAAAATATGCCGTAAACCTTACGGAGCGCGCCCGCAACGGGAAGCTCGACCCCGTAATCGGCCGGGACGAGGAGATTCGCCGCGTGTTACAGATTCTGAGCCGGCGCACCAAGAACAATCCTATTCTTATCGGCGAGCCGGGTACAGGCAAGACGGCCATTGCCGAAGGGCTGGCATACCGCATCGTGCGCGGCGATGTGCCGGAGAACCTCAAAAGCAAGCAGATATATTCGTTGGATATGGGAGCGTTGATTGCCGGCGCAAAATACAAGGGGGAGTTTGAAGAACGGTTGAAATCGGTGATCAACGAAGTGGTTAAATCGGAAGGGGAGGTAATTCTTTTCATTGATGAGATTCATACGCTGGTGGGAGCCGGAAAAAGCGAGGGGGCGATGGATGCGGCCAATATCCTGAAACCGGCGCTGGCCCGCGGTGAGTTGCGCGCTATAGGAGCTACTACGCTGGATGAATACCAGAAGTATTTCGAGAAAGACAAAGCGTTGGAACGCCGTTACCAGACGGTAATGGTGGACGAACCGAGTGAATCGGACACTGTATCGATCCTTCGCGGCCTGAAAGAGAGGTATGAGAATCACCATAAGGTGCGCATCAAAGACGAGGCGATTATTGCCGCCGTACAGCTTTCGAGCCGTTATATCACGGATCGTTTCCTTCCCGACAAAGCGATAGACTTGGTGGATGAGGCGGCGGCCAAACTGCGTATGGAGGTGGATTCCGTGCCCGAAGAGCTGGATGAAATTATGCGGAAGATCAGGCAATTGGAGATCGAGCGCGAAGCAATCCGCCGTGAAAACGATACGCAGAAAGAGGAACTGCTCACCAAGCAGATTGAAGACCTGCGGGCGGAAGAATCGGGATATAAAGCCAAATGGCAGTCCGAAAAAGAGATCATCAATAAAATACAACAGGACAAAATCGACATTGAAAATGCCAAGTTCGAGGCGGAAAGGGCCGAACGTGAAGGCGATTACGGCAAGGTGGCCGAACTGCGTTACGGTACTATCAAGGAGAAGGAGAATGAGATAGAAGAACTGCAAAGGCAATTGCACGAGCGTCAGGGCGGCCGGGCGATGATTAAGGAGGAGGTGGACGCGGAAGATATTGCCGACGTGGTATCGCGGTGGACAGGTATCCCGGTAAATAAAATGCTGCAGGGCGAACGGGAAAAGCTGCTTCACCTTGAAGAAGAGTTGCACAAACGCGTGGTTGGACAGGATGAGGCCATCAGTGCGGTCGCTGATGCGGTGCGCCGTAATCGCGCCGGGTTGAGCGATCCGAAGCGGCCTGTCGGTTCTTTCATTTTCTTGGGAACGACAGGTGTGGGTAAGACGGAACTGGCGAAAGCATTGGCGGAGTACCTGTTCGACGATGAGAATATGATGACTCGTATCGATATGAGCGAGTACCAGGAGAAATTCAGCGCCACCCGGTTAATCGGCGCGCCTCCGGGATATGTGGGATATGACGAGGGGGGACAGCTCACCGAAGCCATTCGCCGCAAACCCTATTCGGTTGTCCTGTTCGACGAAATTGAGAAGGCGCACCCCGACGTGTTCAATATCCTCCTACAGGTGCTGGACGACGGGCGGTTGACCGATAACAAGGGTAGGGTAGTGAACTTCAAGAATACGATTATCATCATGACTTCCAACATGGGGTCGAACCTTATCAGGGAGAATTTCGAGAAGATCACGCCCTCGAACCGTGAGGAGATCATCGAGCAAACCCGGAACTTAGTGATGGATATGCTGAAAAAGACGATCCGCCCGGAGTTTCTGAACCGGATCGACGATATTATTATGTTTGCCCCGTTAAGGGAAGATGAGATTGAACAGATCGTCCGCATACAACTCAACGCCGTAGGGAAAATGCTGTCTGAAAACGGCATAGAACTGAAATATACCGACGAAGCGGTCGGAAGCATTTCTATCGCCGGTTTTGATCCCGAGTTCGGGGCGCGTCCGGTGAAACGGTTGATACAAAGGAAAGTGCTCAACCAGCTTTCTAAAGACCTGCTGGCCGGAAAAGTGGATAAAACCAAACCGGTTGTTATCGACGCTATTGACGATACGGTCTTCTTTAGGAATTGATTTTTTTTAAAGTGAATTATACCGGGAACGAATTAATTTTCCGTAGGAGATTCATGATGTACAGGGCAAACGCACGAAAAAATTTTCATAACCATTTAAGGGATGTGAGATTTATGATTTGGGATTTATGATTTGGGATTTATGATTTGGGATTTATGATTTGGGATTTCTGATTTGGGATGTGGGATGTGGGATGTGGGGGGGTAGTGGTACGGCGGTGGTTCTATTTTGATCTTGGTTCTTGATTCTTGGTTCTTGATTCTTGGTTCTTGATTCTTGGCTCTTTGATTTGGGATTTGGGCTGTGAGATGTAAGAATTAAGAATTAAGAATTATGATGTGTGATGTATGATGTTGCTGTATAAAAACCTCATTTTCACCTCATTTTAATAACAAAACAACCTCAGTAGAGGGCAGAGGGTATTCCTCCTCATTACCTCATTACCTC
>JAISZV010000090.1 GCA_031284475.1 Proteiniphilum sp.
TAGCTGTGGGAACAGGTATTGGAATTGGTATACTGATAGATGGAAAAATCATTCATGGACATGGCGATGCTGTAGGCAGCGGAGGATGGCTCGCGCTGGAAACTCCGTATTTCGATGAATATGAAAGGTATGGTTGCCTCGAAAGTTATGCTTCCGGTGACGGAATAGCCAGGCAGACGAGGAAAATATTAAAAGAAGGCTTATTGTTTACCGAAAGTATATTGTACAAACAGAAGATCAAAAGCATAACCACCAAAGATGTATTTGAAGCATACGGAAGAGGAGATTCTCTTGCCAAATTTGTCATTGGTAAAGCAATTATTATGTGGGCTATGGCGGCGGCTAATCTGGTAAGTTTGCTGAACCCTGAAAAAATTGTATGGGGTGGTGGCGTTTTCGGCCCTGCGGCGCAATTATTGGAACGCATCTATAACGAAGCATGCAGATGGGCGCAGCCGGTTGCCATCAAACAGGTCACGTTTGAAAAATCTCAATTAGCGGGTGAAGCCGGCTTATATGGTGCAGGATATTTAGCCTTTATGTCATCAGAAGATTATGTATAATAAACTATCGGTATATATTGCCGCATGCACAGGAATGGCTTTCTTCGGAATTGCATTCATTGTAATGGGAACTGTTTTACCGGCATTAACGGCTAAATATGCCTTGGATGCTGTGAGTGCTTCATCATTAGTGACATTTCTTCCGATAGGAGTCTTATTGGGATCGCTTGTTTTCGGGCCTGTTGTCGATCGGTTCGGATACCGGATATTACTGATATCAAGCATATTTATCACATTGTCGGGACTTGAAGGTTTATCCTTTTTTGACGAGCTGAATCTACTCCGGTGTTGTATCTTCTTCATCGGATTCGGAGGAGGAATGTTAAATGGTTCTACCAATTCACTCGTATCTGAAATTTATGACAACCCTGATAGAAGCGCCAAATTAAGTATGTTGGGAGCATGTTATGGGATAGGTGCATTACTAATGCCTGTTATGCTGGGAATGTTGTCCCGTTACTATTCATACGAGATCATCCTGCGTGCCACAGGATTATTCATGTTGCTGAGCATCTTGTATTTCATCCTCATTAAATTCCCGGAACCGTTAAATCCGCAAGGCATTCCTTTTAAGCAAATGTTTTTACATTTCAAGCAGTCCACAATTCTAATCTTAAGCCTGTTTCTTTTCTTTCAAAGTGGAATAGAAGGGCTATTCAATAACTGGACGACTACATACCTGAGCGGAACAACCGCTATAAAGGCAAGTAATATTGTACTGATCCTTACATCTTTTGTATTGGGAATGACCGCAGCCCGTTTATTACTCAGTAAATTGTTGGGCAGAATAAAACAGTTTGTCGTTTTAACCGGTGGAGTTGTCATCACATTGTCCGGTCTCGCCGGTTTATATTATTCAACTAACGTAATACCGGCAACAACAAGCCTGTTCCTCTGTGGATTCGGATTATCCGCCGGATTTCCCCTTATGCTCGGGATCATTGGCTCTTTGCATAAAAAAGCTATGGGAACAGCTATCGGAATGGCATTGTTCATCGCTCTGACGGGAAATTCTGTCTTTAATTTTGCCATGGGACACATATCCCGCTATTTCGGCATCTATACGTTTCCCTTGTTTATCGCTTCGTTATTATTGTTTCAACTGATTATTATATTTTCAACTAAGAAATTAATAGATTCAAACTCTTAAAAATTAAATTTATGTTAGCATTAGAATGGTTGGCAAATGCCCATGGCATTATGCAAAAAATTGAAGACACCCAGTTAGAGAACATTAAAAAGGCCGCCACTGTAATGGCGGATAGTATTGAAAAGAATCACTGGGTACATACTTTTGGATGTGGACATGCTACAATTCCTGTTGAGGAAATGTATCCGCGTATTGGTGGGTTTGTGGGTTTCCATCCGATGGTGGAGTTGCCCATGACATTTTTCACGGGTATAACCGGACAGATGGGTATCCATCAGTTTCTGTTTCTGGAACGTGCGGAGGGCTACGGAAATGCCATTATGAAATCATATAACTTTGATAAGAACGACTGTATATGGATTTTCTCCCATACCGGAATCAACAATGTAAATATAGATGTGGCTTTACGCGCTAAAGATTTGGGAATGAAAGTCATTGTATATGGTTCGGCAGCAGAAGCCAAGGGTAAAGTGACCCGCCACCCAAGCGGCAAAACACTCTTCGACATTGCCGATATCGTTGTAGATTCATGTGTGCCTGTGGTTGACGCATCCGTTGTTTTGAAAAATCATCAGGATAAGGTTGGACCGTTATCGACACTTGGTTTTGTGACACTGGTCTGGATGACAATTACTACCGTTGCTGAAATTCTGGCCGACAGAGGAGTAAAATTGTATATCCACCCTTCTCACAATGTTCCCGGAGACACCACCGCTCAAGAACGTCTGGATGCGTGTCTGAATGAATATAAGAAAAGGACGTCAAGTCTTTAACATCAATACAGTTACATTCCAGCGCTATCCGGATCATGGCGCTGGAATGTTTCCGATTCGAAAAACACTCTATAATAAATCTTAATATGACAGAAAAACAACAGCATTTCGACCTGATGGTTGAAAACTATGGAAATGTAAGAACGATAGAATACGAGTACGCCGTTCTGCCTTGGGGAGCTACCGAACCTCATAATTATCATCTTCCTTATATGACAGATTGTTATCTGGCGCATGATGTAGCTGTGGATGCGGTTGGAAAGGCGTGGTCAAAATATGGAGTCAGGGGGATGGTGCTTCCTCCAATTCCGTTGGGTGCGCAAAATCCGGGACAAAGGCAACTCCCTTTTTGCATACATGCCCGTTACGAGACCCAACAGCTCGGTCTTAATGATATTGTAGCATCCCTGCATTTTCAGGGAATGCGCAAGCTTGTCATAATGACCGGACATGGTGGTAATGATTTTAAGTCCATGATACGTGACCTTACGCTCGACTATCCCGATATGCTTGTTGCAAACTGTAACTGGTTTGCGGTAGAACCCAGAAAAGGATATTTCGACGAACAATTTGATGATCATGCCGGTGAACAGGAAACATCTGTCATGCTTCATTATCATCCGGATTTAATAGACCTTAGTACAGCGGGTGACGGGAGAAGCCATCCGTTCAACCTCTCCTCACTCAATCAAAAAGTGGGATGGGTGCCCCGCGATTGGTCAAAATCTTCCGTAGACACCGGAGTTGGGAATCCGGGAAAAGCCAATGCTGAAAAAGGAAGCAGATATATCGATGTCGTGACGGATAAGATTGCTTTGTTATTTTATGAACTAATCCGTAAAAGTCTCTATTAAAATGAATGAAATCAAGACTATAAATAATAATGCCTATGGAAAAATGATATGACAGAAAAGGTCGCTCATGGAGGGGGACATTTCAATGAATATCCCTATTTAAACGACTCAGGAAACGGAGTTATAAACACTTTATTTAAATTTTATATTTTATGAATAAAAATAAAACGATACTTTTAAAAGTATTCAGTAGCATTCTAATCATTGTTTTATCTTTTGGTGGAGGAAAAGCAATCGCAAATTCCACTATTCCGGAAATGCAATTTTCCGCAGGAATAGTCCAGCAAAGAGATATTACCGTTAAGGGTTCCGTTGTTGATACCTCAGGTGAACCGATCATCGGAGCCAGTATTCTCGAAAAAGGCACTGCAAACGGTGTAGTGACCGACCTCGACGGAAAGTTTACACTCTCTGTAAAGAACGACGCTATTTTAATTATTTCTTTCATCGGCTACAAGAGTCAGGAGGTGAAAGCCGCCCCAAATCTTAAAGTCACCCTGATGGAAGATAGCAAAATGCTGGAAGAGGTCGTTGTGGTGGGTTATGGCGTGCAAAAGAAGAAATTGTTGACCGGAGCCACTGTGCAGGTGAAAGGCGAGGAGATCGCCAAATTGAACACGCCCAATGTGCTCGGCGCACTTCAAAGCCAGGCGCCTGGCGTTGAAATTACGCAAACCAGCGGTTTTATCGGTGACGGTTACAAGGTGAGCATCCGCGGCTTGGGAACAAACGGTACTTCATCCCCTCTATATGTAGTAGACGGTGTGGTAGGAGGCAGTATTGACGGGTTGAGTCCGCAGGACATCGCATCGATAGATGTGCTGAAAGATGCGGCTTCGGCAGCCATATACGGTGCACGGGCGGCTAACGGCGTCATCCTCGTCACTACAAAAAAAGGCAAGGCAGGAGTATCGGAAATTAGTTATGACGGCTACTACGGCGTGCA
>JAISZV010000092.1 GCA_031284475.1 Proteiniphilum sp.
CTCTGTTCCTGCACGCTCCATGCTTGGGTTACATAAAGATGATTCCCGTTGAAAGAATAATCGGGACGGGGCGGATCGCTCTCCCATTGAGGCAGTTCCCCTAACGGATAGGTAAGCCAGGGAGCAAGCGTCTCACCCGAAGCCTTCCGTTCCTGCAAAGTAATAGAATCGGTATCTACGGTTATGATGGTATATCCCCCGTACTCCTCCTTGTCCCGTAAATTGGAACGGCACATCGCCGCATGAATCCCTTCAAAATTCATTCTCCGGTTGGCATGCCCATGTCCGCACAGCATCAGTTGCACGTTATAGGGCCGCAGCGCGTCCATCACTTCAAACCAATTGTTCAATCCGTTATCCATTGGGTAATGGTTCACGTAGATAACAGGCATACCGGTACCGGTTTTCTCCAGTTCTTCAAAAAACCAGGCGAGGTTTTCCCGCGGAATCTGTCCTGGCCCCATACGCATGTTAGGGCCTGACGCCAGGCCGATAAACTTATATCCGTTGTACTCAAAGCCGAATGTTTCATTGCCGAAAATCCGCAAAAAATCATTCGTTCCGCTTTCCGACCAGTTGGAGTCATGATTACCGGGAATCATATAATAGGGAACATGCAGGCTATCCAACAGAGATTTTGCGGTATGAAGTTCGTCATAAGAACCAAATTCGGTTACATCTCCCGATACAATGACAAACGCAATCCCGTCCGATGAATTGACGTCCTGCACGGTACGATAAAGGTCTTCTTTGCCGGTAGCCCCGCCCACATGAAGATCGGTCACCAGTGCAAACCTGAAAGGTTTTACCGGCTGCCCCGATAGCCCGCAAAATACGGCCAACGATAAAAGCGACAAGATTAACCGTTTCATTTTACCCGGTTGCTTGCGGACATTTTGAAATAATCATCGAAAAAAAGCGCCTGGTATTTCACAGCATTGTTCCAGTACGCCCAATTGTGTGCGCCGGGGCGGGTAATATAATCGTGTGGTATGTTCCTATACAGCAATTCATCATGCAGCCGTTCGTTGACAGCGTAAAAGAAATCTTCCGTTCCGCAGTCGATAATTATTTTCAGTGCATTGGGCGTCAGCAAATGCAATAATCCCATTACGGTATGTTCTTCCCATCTTTCGGGATAATCGCGTTGCGACCCGATCCGCCGGGCTATATCCCAATTGCCGGGAAAAGGGCGAATATCCACTCCCCCGCTCATACTCCCGCATGCGCCGAACACATCCTGATGCCGGAAGGCAAGGTATAACCCGCCATGTCCGCCCATGCTTAATCCGGTAACGGCGCGCCCTTCCCGCGAAGAAACGGTTTTATAATGCTTGTCCACCCATGCGGTCAGTTCTTTTGACACGAACGTTTCATAGCGGAATGCCGAATCAACAGGGCTATCCAGATACCAGCTTCCGAACGCCCCATCGGGACAAACAATCATCATTCCGTACCGATCCGACAACTCTTTGATTTGGGGCGCTTTATTTACCCATCCGTCATAACGGTCACTGTAACCATGCAGCAGGTAGAGAACGGGGAATGTAGCTTGTCCGTCATAGGATTGCGGTTTGATAACTACCGTTTTCACGTTCTTGTTCATTTTTTCGCTGAACACGCCCACCGTATCAACCGTTGCGGGGAAAACTCCAAGGGCGAACAGGGCAAATATCAGGTAAACAACCGTAAATCTCTTCATTGTATTATTTCATTTAACACAAAAGCTATAATTCAAATGAATCGGGATCCAGGTTATCATGTTCGATATCGAGAAAATACTTATACGTACCTACTTTCAACTCGGCGCAGGCGTCGTAATCGCAAACAATAATCCCCTTTTGATGCAACTGCAGGGCGCTGATCGTCCACATCTGGTTGATGGAGCCTTCCACGGCGTGATAGAGCGCGCGGGCTTTGTGGTGACCGTTGACAAGGATAAGCACCTCTTTAGCGTCGAGCACCGTACCCACTCCTACCGTCAGCGCTGTTTTAGGCACCTTATTAACATCATTATCAAAAAAGCGGGAGTTAGCGATTACCGTATCGGTAGTGAGCGTTTTCACCCTTGTGCGCGAATTGAGCGAAGATCCCGGCTCATTGAATGCAATATGCCCGTCGGGGCCGATTCCTCCGAGAAAAAGGTCGATACCGCCCGCATCGGCGATGGTCTGTTCATAGGCGGCGCATTCCGCTTCGGGGTCTTCCGCCGTCCCGTCGAGGATATGCACATTCTCCTTTTTAATATCTATATGGCTGAAGAAATTATCCCACATAAAAGCGTGATAACTCTGCGGGTGATCTGCGGACAAACCAATGTATTCGTCCATATTGAACGTGATCACATTCTCGAACGACGTCTGCCCCGTTTCGTATAATTTAATCAGCGCCTTGTAGGTTTTCAGGGGCGACGACCCGGTAGGTAATCCCAATTTAAAAGGCTTTCCGGCCGATGGTTTCGCTTTGTTGATCTTCGCGGCAATGTAGTTTGCAGCCCATTGCGCCATCAGATCGGCGCTGGGCTGAATGATAAGTCTCATGTTTTTTTATTTATTGACAGTTAGTGTATTATTTGGAACTACTTCCGTACCGGACGTCAGTTTTTGCGCCATGATACGCCCCAGGGCGAGGGCTTTCTCCGCTACATCGGCCAGCATTGCCTGCTTCATGATCACAGGTTCCGCCACCAGTTCAAATTCCATTGCTCCGGCAAAAGCCTCAAGCTGTCTGGCGGTAGCGTCGGCCCAGGTAAAACTACCGAAATAACCGAAAAAGCGATTCTTCAGATTACGATTTTGCAGGGCGGAAACCAAATCGTCAACGGCGGGGTACAGTTTGTTGTTATAGGTAGGTGATCCGATGATCAAGCCCTTGTATTTGAATACATCGCGAAGGATATCCGATTTGTGGCTTTTCGACACATTGTGCATCACAATGTTTTTCACGCCGTTTCCGGCAGCCTCGCCCGCGATGATCTCGGCCAGTTCTTCGGTGTGGCCGTACATACTTCCGTAAGCGATAACCAATCCCGCATCGGAGTCGTAACGGCTCAGCTTGTCATACAGCGCAACCACTCCGGTAATATTTTCCGGAACCGTCCATACGGGCCCGTGAGTGGAACAAATAGCATCGATACCTATATTAGCCAGTTTTTTCAGGGCAGTTTGCACAGGCGAACCGAATCCCTACAATATTGGAATAGTAGCGGATCATCTCATCCCGGTATCTTTCGGGACAGAGTTGCGTGTCTAATACGCCGCCGTCGAGCGTGCCGAACGTTCCGAAAGCGTCGGCGCTAAACAGGGTTTTCGCCTCCTTTACATAGGTCATCATCGTCTCCGGCCAGTGTACCATGGGAGTCATATAGAATTGAAGCGTATATTTTCCCAAACTCATTTCATCCGAATCTTTCACTTCAATCACGTTGTCGGTTATCCCGTAAAAACCTTTCAACATTTCAAGGGTTCGCTTGTTCCCCACGATTTGGATATTGGGATATCTGGAGACGAGAAATTCGATGGAGCCGGAATGATCCGGTTCCATGTGGTTCACCACAAGATAGTCGATGCCGGTATCTCCCAACACCGACCGGATCTTACGCATAAAGAGATCCGAGTAGCAAATATCAACGGTATCGATCAGCGCCGTTTTTTTGTCCCTTACAATGTAGGAATTATAGGAAACTCCCTGCGGCAAAGGCCACAGGCTTTCAAAAAGGTGTTTGGTGCGGTCGTTCACACCCACATAAAAAATATCGTCCGTTACTTCAATCGGTTTGTACATGAATATAATATTCTCTAATTCAAGTTTCTAAATAATCTAAAGATCATTGCTTTAATTGCAATCATCAAATCATTAAATCATTCGCATTGCAGTCACATCAGCGCTGGCGCATTAACATTAGTCACATTAGCACATTAGTCACATTAGTCACATTAGTCACATTAGCACATTAGTACATTAGTCACATTAGTACATTAGTCACATTAGCACATTAGTCACATTAATATATTAGCGTTTCTTCTTCGGTTTGGGTTGCGCCATTTCCGACTGTTTGGGTGTAACCGCCACTTGAGCCGGACGCCTCAAAGCATTCCAGATAAGCCATATACCCCAGAGGATAAAGGGGATGCTCAGCCATTGGCCCAGAATCAGCCCGGTTTTCAGGCGCATCACATCCTCGGCGTCCACCTGTATGTTTTTAATAAATTCCACAAAAAAGCGGAAAAGGAAAATGATAAAGAGACCCACGCCGGTGATCAGCCCTTTCCTGTATTTGGCGTCTGTCTTCCAGTACAGGAACATGGTAACGCCGAAAACAACCAGATAGGCCAAAGCTTCGTATATCTGCGTGGGATG
>JAISZV010000149.1 GCA_031284475.1 Proteiniphilum sp.
CCGACAACGGCAATGCGGAATCGCCGGAACGCATGGAAAGACGCGAACAACGCGATAACAATGCAGCAGTACAGCCGTCCGACAGGCGCGGCAACCAGGAAACCGAAGCGGCGCCGCCGGCAGGAAGAAGCGGGCATCAGCAAAGTCCTGGTTTCGCAGATATGACCGTCAGCCAACAGGCAAAACGGTACGTACATATCGCTTCCCTTCTCCTGATTTTCGGGTCATATTTATACCTCCGGCAGAGGAAGGCAAGACGAAAAAAGCGGGAATGACAAAAAAGCGTTATTTTGCATGAATAGCCATTTTCAACGAGGATGGGTGCGGTCTTTTAAAGAAAATCATGTAATTTTGAGGATCAAAAAAACATCCTCCTTATGAATGAGCTACCCTTACATGAAGCAGGTTCAAGGCTGAAAAAGGTACAACAAGCCATCGCAGAGATGCAGGCCGACGCCTGTATTATCACTTCGCCGGTTAATCAATACTGGCTTTGCGGATTTATTTTTGACGGTTTTCTTTTCCTGTTTCCGGAAGGAGACCCGCTGCTGTTTGTGAAACGGCCTTCCAATATTGCAGGCGAACGGATGAAACCGATCCGTAAACCGGAGCAGATCCCCGGTATGTTGCGGGAAGCCGGACTCTCGTTGCCTAAGCGGGTATTGATTGAGGCCGATCAAATCTCTTTCAGCGCCGCTACCCGTCTGCAAGCGGCGCTGGATATGCCGGAGACAGGTAACATTTCGGGAGAATTGCGGAAGATACGGGCGGTCAAATCGGAATACGAACTGGAACAAATACGCCAGAGCGCCCGGATCCACGCCAAAGTATATGAATTGATCCCCTCTTTGTACCGTAAGGGAATGACCGATCTGGAACTACAGATAGAGATAGAGCGGCAAATGCGCCTGCATGGGTCGGCGGGTATCTTCCGCTCTTTCGGGGAGAATATGGACATCTTTATGGGAAGCATGCTGGCGGGCGACAATGCCCAGGCGGCCTCGCCCTACGATTATGCTTTGGGCGGCGCAGGCGTCACCCCGCTGCTGCCGCTGGGGGCCAACGGCACACTACTCGCGCCGGGCGCCACGGTGATGGTGGATATGGCGGGAAACTACCGCCCCTGGATGGACGATATGACCCGCACTTTCGTGATTGAACATGCCCCCGGTATCGCCTATAAAGCGCATGAAGTATCTATCAATATCCATAACGCCATTATAAACACTTTCCGGGCGGGCGCCCTTTGTTCGGAATTATACCTGCTGGCAGAGGAGATGGTCAAAGAGAACGGATTACAACCCTATTTTATGGGAACCGTACAACAGGCAAAATTCATCGGCCACGGCGTAGGATTGGAGATCAACGAGCCGCCGGTGCTCACTTCCCGTTCGGAAGAAATACTGGAACCGGGTATGGCGCTTGCGCTGGAACCTAAGTTTGTACTGCCCGGCATCGGAGCCGTAGGAATAGAAAACACCTATATCGTACACGAAAACGGACTGGAAAAAATCACCCTCTGCGAAGAAGCGTTGGTTGTGCTGGCATGAAAAGGATACAAGATTCAAGATTCAAGCTTCAAGATAATCGGCTGAAAGCCGTAATTCTCATAACCGTAGGTCGCTGACCTGCGGAATGCAAGAGTACCGCTACCTGAAAGGCAGGACTTCGAGCCGGGCAAGCCGTTCTGCCTTTCAGTCAGTGGGAACGGATTTGGGCGCTACTTCCGCAATCCGCAAGCCGTTGGCATTGCGGTTATGAAAATTCAGCCCTTTCGGGCTTATCAGGCAATAAATGAAAATCCAAATCCATCAAAAAAAGGGCTAAAAAACAATGTATGAAAAAATTCAAAACAGCTTCTTAGCAATTTTACAATATTGTTATTATATTTGCCCCAAACATTGGGAGCATCGATGAAAAACTGTTTTGTCATACTTTTTTTCCTGTGCCACTTCTTACCGGCGTTTCCTGCATATTTTAGACACATCGGGATGGGGGACGGGCTTTCACAAACTTCCGTCATGTCCATCCATCAGGATATGTTAGGGCGGATGTGGTTCGGAACGCGGGAAGGAATCACAATATATGACGGCAATAATACCATTGTCTACAAACCCTGGACGGATGAAAAGAAGAGGGAGACTACGGAAACGCTCTACGGAAATGAATGTGATTTTATCCGAAGTAACCGGGAGGGGGATGTTTTCTTCAGAACCGACGGCGCCATGATGCGGTACGACATCCGCAAACAAGCGTTTCGGACAGTACGCACGAATGGAGTCAAAACTCTCTCTACCTACAAAGGGGATATATGGTGCGTGGTTGAAGATTCGCTTTTCACTTACGATTCTACAGGAGATTCTCTCCGGTTCCGGGCAAAAACAAATATTCAATCTGTTTTTTGCATACTTGTGTCGGAAAACAAAATATGGCTGGGATCAAATAACGGCCTTTACCTGATGGAAAAAGGAGGAAATCCGCAAGTGATTATTCCCAATAAAGATATATACAGCATATTTGAGAGTTCCACGAAAGATATTTGGATAGGCTCCCGTATGGAAGGATTATACAGGATAGCTCCCAACGGCTCCATAAGCGCCTATACGGAAGAGAGCCCGCTAAAGACCCGCATTGCAAGTAATCAGATAAGAGAGTTTATAGAGGATAATGATGGGAATATATGGTTCGGCACATTCAAAGGATTACAAAGATTTAACCCTTATACGGAAAAATTCTCGCTCTACACGCGTAACAATTTGCCGGGAGGATTGAGTCATTCATCCGTATTCTCCCTCTTTTTCGACCGGCAGGGAACAATTTGGGCCGGCACATATTATGGAGGCGTGAATTATTTCAATCCCGAAAGGGACATCTTTTCCCATTATGTAGATAATCCCAACCGCAACGACTGCCTGAACTATCCTTTCGTAGGAAATATGATAGAAGATAAGAACGGCGACCTGTGGATCTGCACCGAAGGCGGAGGCCTGAACCAGCTGAACCGGAAGAAACAAACCTTTCGCTATTTCGTATCGGAAAACCAAAACGGGCCTCCCCATAACAATCTAAAAAGCATCTGCTACGATGAAAAGCGGGATATACTCTATATCGGCACACATACCGGCGGATTGTCCAAATTTCATATACCGACGCAACGTTTTTACAATTACATGGACAATCCGGTCGATTCATCGTCCCCTCGCCCGAATTATATTATTGACCACACCCAAATATACAATGGCCATCTGTATGTTTCGGCGCGAAACGGGCTTTTCCGTATGGATCTGAAAACAGAAAAATTCACTAACCTGGGACGTCCCTGTACAAACTTTTTTATCGACTCAAAAGGCTATTTGTGGTATTCTTCTTCGGAAAACCTCATCAGGGTGAGCCTGAACGACCTTTCCGATGTAAAAGAATTTTCCCTGGCAAAACACGGCATACGCTTCGACATAACCAAAATCACAGAACACGAAGGAAGCATTTATTTCGGCACACAAGGATCGGGGCTTTATAAATACAACAACGCAGATGACACTTTTACCGCCTATACCGTTTCAAGCGGAAGCCTTATGAGCAACTATTGCTATGATATAGCGCAAACAAAAAGCGGCAGCCTGTTAATTACCGGAGATAAAGGCGTCACATTTTTCAACCCTCAGCAGGGAACCTCCCGGTTCGTCAAATTAGGAGTATCCCTTCCTATCACCTCCATTACAGAGGGATGCGGCGTTGTAGTATGTAACGACGACGAGATATTCGTGGGCGGTTCCGATGGGCTTACCTCTTTTAAAGAGATTGAACTATATTTGGATAAGAAAAATTACACGCTTTATTTTTCCGGTATCTATATTCATAACCAACAACTCAGGCTTGAAGACAATTCCGATATTTTATCGCAGGCGCTGCCTTTTACAGATAAGGTTAATTTGGCATACAACCAAAACAATATCGTTATTAATTTCGCTTCAACCAATTACGTCGATATTCAGCGCAATAACGAATATGAATACATGCTGGAAGGTTTTGATACCGGATGGAACCCAACCAATCTTTACAGCATCTATTACACCAACCTTAACCCGGGCTCTTACCGGCTCATTGTACGGGAGAAAGTATCCTCTTCCGATGCTCCGTATGCACAGGAAATATCTCTGTATATCCATATTTCACAGCCATGGTATAATACGCTTTGGGCATGGATAGCCTATATACTGGTTACTTACTCCGCACTCCTATTTATTATCCATACACGCAATACGCGCCGCGCCCTGGCTTTATCTTTAGAAAAGGAACAACAGGAAAAAGAACACAACGAGGAACTTACACAAGCTAAACTCCGTTTTTTCACCAATATCAGTCACGAATTTCGTGTGCCGTTGACCCTGATCATCAGCCAAATCGACGTCCTTTTCCAAAGCAGTTCCTTGTCCCCCACCGTATATAATAAGATTCTGAAGATCAGAAAAAATGCGGATCGTATGCAGGGGCTTATCAACGAGTTGCTGGAATTTAGGAAATTAGAGCAGCATTTTGTATCGCTGCGCGTTTCCGAGCAGGATCTGATCCCCTTCCTGAAAAATATTTATTTATCATTCCATGAATTAAGTATCCAGAAACAAATCACCTATCATATTTCAACCTCAACCAAACCGCTTTACCTTTGGTTTGATGCGTATCAATTACAAAAGGTGTTTTTTAATTTAATTTCAAATGCATTCAAATATACCAGGGAAGGAGGAATGATTGACCTGGCGATAAAGGAAGAAGAAGATGTAATCACAGTGCAGGTTATGGATAATGGTATCGGCCTGTCGGCAGAAGAAGCCCGGAGAATTTTCGACCCTTTCTATCAGGCCGGAAACGGTATTTCGTCATCCGGAGCAAATCCGGGAACCGGAATCGGGTTAACCCTCAGCCAGCATATTATGCAATTGCACCACGGCGA
>JAISZV010000269.1 GCA_031284475.1 Proteiniphilum sp.
AACTATCAACAACATTCAGATAGTTATCAATATAGCTGATTTTAATGAAGAGTTACTCCGGCCTGTTGCCACGGGAGCCTGCATCAGCGTAAACGGTGAATTGGTGGAATCGCAAGGACAGGGGCAGTCGGTTGAGATACGGGCGACGGAGATCGAGGTTTACGGCTCTGCCGATCCCATTACCTATCCGTTACAGAAGAAGGGGCACTCATTGGAATTCCTGCGTGAGATAGCCCATCTGCGGCCGCGCACCAATACATTCGGGGCGATCTTCAGAATGAGGCACCATTTGTCGTACGCTATCCATAAATATTTCAACGACAGGGGATTTTACTATTTTCATACGCCTATCATCACCGCCTCCGATGCGGAGGGAGCAGGTTCCATGTTTGAAGTATCCACGTTCAACATAGATAATCCGCCGCGCGATAAAGAGGGGAAGGTGGATTTCTCACAGGATTTTTTCGGCCGTCAAACAAACCTGACCGTCTCCGGACAACTCGAAGGAGAACTGGGAGCTATGGCGTTGGGCGCCATTTATACTTTCGGCCCCACATTCCGCGCCGAAAACTCCAATACGCCCCGTCACCTGGCGGAGTTCTGGATGATTGAGCCGGAAATGGCTTTTTACGATATAAACGATAACATGGATTTGGCGGAAGATTTCCTTAAATATCTTATCCGCTACGTTTTGGAGCATTGCAGGGAAGATATCGAATTTCTGGCCAAGATGTATGACGAAGAACTGGTCGACCGCCTGAATTTCGTGCTGGAGAACGATTTTGTCCGCCTTACCTATACCGAAGGGGTGAAGATTCTTGAGGAGTCGGGGCAAAAGTTCGAGTATCCCGTATATTGGGGTAGCGATTTGCAATCGGAACATGAACGCTATCTGGTAGAGAAGCATTTCAAACGCCCGGTTATCCTGACCGACTATCCAAAGGAGATTAAATCGTTCTACATGAAACAGAACGAAGACGGTAAGACCGTCCGCGCCATGGATGTGCTTTTTCCGAAGATAGGCGAGATTATCGGCGGTTCGGAGCGGGAGGAGGATTACGACAAGCTGATGAAGAGGGTAGAGGAGACCGGAATGCATACCGATCCGATCTGGTGGTATCTCGAAACCCGCAAGTTCGGTACCGCGCCCCACTCAGGATTCGGTCTCGGTTTTGAACGGTTGATGCTGTTCATTACCGGAATGACCAATATCCGCGATGTGATCCCGTTCCCGAGAACGCCTAAGAACGCTGACTTTTAAAAAAGTTAAATGAAGAATATACGCAATTTTTGTATCATTGCACATATTGACCACGGTAAAAGTACGCTGGCCGACCGTCTGCTGGAGTTCACCAAGACCGTCGAAGGAAAAGACCTGCAAGCGCAGGTGCTCGACAATATGGACTTGGAGAGGGAACGGGGCATCACGATTAAAAGCCACGCGATACAGATGGATTATGAATATGAAGGAGAAAAGTACACTTTCAACCTGATCGATACGCCGGGGCACGTAGACTTCTCTTATGAAGTGTCGCGTTCCATAGCCGCCTGTGAAGGCGCTCTGCTGGTGGTCGATTCCGCCCAGGGCATCCAGGCGCAGACCATATCAAACGTCTATATGGCCATCGAGCATGACCTGGCAATCATTCCCATCCTCAACAAAATCGACCTGGAGAGCGCCATGCCCGACGAGGTAGAAGACCAGATCGTGCAACTGCTCGGCGTTCCCCGCGAAGAGATTCTCCGGGCCAGCGGAAAGACGGGTATCGGCGTCGAAGAGATTCTCCACGCCATTATTGAACGGGTGCCCGCTCCGCAGGGAGACCCCGACGCTCCGTTACAGGCATTGATATTCGACTCGGTGTTCAATCCGTTCCGGGGCATCATCGCTTACTATAAGGTTATGAACGGTAGCCTGCGGAAAAGCGATATGGTGAAATTCATCAATACCGGCAAAGAGTATGACGCCGACGAGGTGGGCATCCTGCGCCTTAACATGGCGCCGAAGGAGGAGGTCGGTTGCGGCGATGTGGGTTACATAATCTCCGGCATCAAAACATCGAAAGAGGTGAAGGTAGGGGATACCATCACCCATGTAAAACGGCCTGCAACCAAGGCGATAGAAGGATTTGAAGAGGTGAAGCCGATGGTCTTTGCGGGCGTTTATCCCATTGAGAGCGAGGATTTCGAGAACCTTCGTTCCTCCCTCGAAAAACTGCAACTCAATGATGCATCGCTCACTTTCCAGCCCGAATCGTCCGTAGCGCTGGGGTTCGGTTTCCGGTGCGGTTTTCTGGGTTTACTCCACATGGAAATTGTACAGGAGCGGCTGGAGCGGGAGTTCAATATGGATGTAATCACTACGGTACCCAACGTTTCCTATAAGGTATACGACAAGAAAGGGAATATGAAAGAGGTGCACAATCCGGGCGGCCTGCCCGATATTACGCTTATCGAACATATTGAAGAACCCTTTATTCGCGCTTCGGTCATCACCAACACCGCTTATATAGGCCCCATTATGACCCTTTGCCTCGGCAAGCGGGGGGTATTGATCAAACAGGAGTATGTTTCGGGCGACCGGATGGAGATCATTTACGATCTGCCGCTGGGCGAGATTGTGATCGACTTCTACGATAAGTTGAAAAGTATTTCAAAGGGGTATGCCTCGTTCGATTATCATATACATGATTACCGGCCATCGAAGTTGGTAAAACTCGATATTCTGCTGAACGGCGAACAGGTGGATGCACTCTCCACGCTCACCCATTTCGACAATGCGCAGAACTTCGGCAGGCGTATGTGTGAGAAACTGAAAGAACTGATCCCTCGCCAGCAGTTCGATATCGCCATCCAGGCGGCCACCGGCGCAAAAATCATTGCCCGCGAAACGGTGAAAGCCGTCCGGAAAGATGTAACGGCAAAATGTTACGGCGGCGATATTTCTCGTAAACGCAAGTTGCTCGAAAAGCAGAAAGAGGGAAAAAAACGAATGAAACAGGTCGGTAATGTGGAGATTCCCCAAAAAGCGTTTCTCGCGGTGCTGAAATTGGATTAACGCATCACCGCATCCGGTGGGTAATATCGGTAATATTGCCGTTGTCAATCCGGTATAGCCGCTGGTTGGAGGTCTTTTTATTCAATCCTCCGAACGCTTCGATAAAAGGACCTGTTTTCACGAAATCAAAATAATCCGTTGAGTTTTCCGGCAATCTGTCGTTTCCCGAATACCACGCCGTTTTTATTGTTCCTTCCCGGCTTTTCCGGACGAAATCCGCCAACCGGTACAATTCGCCGGTATCTGCGTCGCCTCCCATAAAGCATATACAGGTAATCGCCTTTTCGTATGCCTGCAATAGTCCGGAAAGCGTCGATTCGGTTAACTCTTTCCCGACGTTTTCCTGCAAGTGTGGGCTGTGACACCCCTTGCATCGATACGGGCAATTCGACAGATTAACCGCCAGCGTTACTTCATAGGGAATTTCCTGAAAGACGATATCATAATCGACATATTTCAACATGATACCGCCTCTTTTTCACTTTCCAGCTTCCCGTAAAATCTTTTAGAGGCTTCCGCCTGCCGCGGGGCTGAAAAATTGCTTACCCGTTTCATATACCCGATGATGCGCGTGAGATAATCCACGTTTTTGGAAGCGCATACGGGGCATTGTTTCAGGTAACGTTTATCAATCGCGCCGCAGTCGTTACATACCGTATTCGGGATATTGAAAGTAAAGTAATTGCATCCTTCTCCGGCTGCCACGCGTAGTAATTGACGGTATTGCGCTTTCGAGAGATGTTCTTCGAGGTTCAGGTGGAGCGCCGATCCGCCCGTCAGGTGCGCAATATAATTGCGTCCGTGCAGGCGAAACTTATCAATTACATTGAGCGAAGGGTCTTCCACCCGGTAGAAATAGCTGTTATAGCAATCGCGCGGTACCGAATAGCCGTCTTCTCTGTCCCATTTGGCATGTTTTACGCCCACATTTTCGGCAGGAATCATTTCGCAGTTAAACATCAGTTCTTTCGACCGGTATTTCTTGTTGTACCTTTCTATGATCCCCAATATTTCCTGCACAAAAGCCGTATACAGGGGATTGTGATTGATCTCTATTCCCTGCGATTCGGCAGCCTCCACTAATCCGTTTACACCGATGGTCAGGTACTGGCGGCTGATATCGATGAATCCCGCGTCGAACAGAGGAAGCATCCCTTTCTGTTGAAACATCTTCAGGTTTTCGTTGTAGGCGGTCTGTACTTTGTGTGTTAAATCGACCACCTCTTCGAGAAACGCCGTGTAGGATTGTCCCGTACGTTTCGCAAACTGGATGCAGCGGTTCAGGTTGATGGTAAGCACGCTTTTTGAACCGGTGGAGACCCCTCCGGCTCCGAGTGTGTAGCTGAAACCATTGTCTTGTATTTCGTTGCGCAGGCGGCAGCAACTCGACAGCGAGTCGGCATTATCGCTCATATAAGTGAAGAAGGAGTGTCCTTCGGCATACATCTCAGCGACGAAATCGGCATATCCGGCATCCTTCACATCATCCCCCTCCGAGAGCAACGCCATCGTTTCCACCGGGAAAGTGAGTATGGTTTTGGCGCGCTCTTTGTTGAACCACTTCATAAAGCGTTTTTGCAGCCAACTGAGCGATTCCCATACCGGAGGCGATCCGTCGGGAAACCGAAATTCACCGAACAAGCTTTCAAAGTAATATTTATCGTAGTAGGAGATATTCCAGAAGACAGCCTGAAAATTACGCGCCCCGGTGGGTTGGTTGATGGAATAGATAATTTGTTCAAAGCAGTCGGTGATCACCTTGTCGATGATGCGCCGGCGTTTGGAGAGGTCGGCGACCTCTTCGCTGCGTGTAAAATAGTCGTCTCCATACTCTTTGCGGATGAAATAATCCAGGTACATCAGAAATTCGGGTGTGGCGCAGGCGCCGCTCAGCATACTCGATACCATGAATACCATATTGATGAATCCCCCGCAAAACGATTTGAGGTTGGTCGGCGGCATGGAGTTACCGCCGATAGTAAGGGTACCGTTCAGCAGCCAGGGGTACATGGTGATGCTTGCGCAGTAGTTGGCCAGACTGGTTTCGTCATTTTTATAGATAAAATGCTCATTCAGCATACCGATATACTTGTCCGCCAACTCCTTCCCGTACATCTCTTTCAGCCGGTCGGTGATCATCTTCCGGTTCAGGTCGATAAAGCTCTTTTTGGGCAGTTCGCCGATGAGTGTGGCGATGTTTTTTTTCTCAACGTTCGCATTCGAGTCGAATTTGCTACCCGTGGCGGCGTTTTGTGCATCGCAATAATTCATCAGGAAGTTCATGTTGTCGCGAATCTCACGCGTTTCGGTATGCTTTTGCCGATAGAGCATATAAGATTTTGCGACGGCAAAATATTTTTCCGCCATCAGCGCCGTTTCAACCTGGTTCTGGATTTCTTCTACGGTCATCCCGTCGGAAATGTGAAGGCGTGAGAGGATAGCGATGAAATCATCTTCGGTTGCGAACGCGCCTACCGAAAGAAACGCTTTCGCAATAGCATTTTCTATTTTTTTAATGGAGAAGGGGACACGTTTACCGTCCCGTTTCAGGATCTGAATTGTTTGATTTCCCATACGGATTTATTTTTTCAGCGTGTGAATATTGCACAAAGACTTCACTCCCTGCAAAGATAACTTATCTTCAATAATAAAGCGTAAAGTTTTCCAAAAAAGTTATCAACAATATTTTAATTATTATATAGATAATTGATTATAATTACATTGAATATGATAAAGGGAAATTTATACCGGAGAAATAAAAAGAAAAGTTTTCCATTTTGTCAAACAATGCGCCGGTACAAGCATACTATACGGCTTATCGTCGAATTAATCTGTGCGGCTCTTGGGCGTTTTGATTTTCTGCGTCCCATATTTTTCCGGATTATGCAGAGAACAATAGTACTCAGAAAGTCAACAGCGCCTCAAAAAAAAAGAATTGACCTATTAATTATTAATTGGTTGTAATCTTCTCCTTGTAAATACTATATGTGCGGGAATATCTCCGGTTGTAACCGACCATTTACGGACGCCGTCAGGGCCAAAACAATGGAGCGTGCCGGGTGAAACGTAATCTTTGGCGTCGGTAACGAAAAACTCGCCCGTATTGGGGTTTACCGCAATGCCATACGGTACTTTTATTTGTTTGTCCGTACCGTCTTTGATGAAATTACGGGTGACCGTCTTTTGGAGGCGCGTATCTACAATGGCGTATGAAACCGACCATCCCTTTGTGTTATAGTTCCATTCGTTACTATATACATAGAGCGAATCGCGACAAAGCGCCATGTTGCTATTGGGTAGCAGATGCAGCGTATTCGTCACCTTGTCCGTATGTGTATCAATGATAAATGTTTTCGATTCGATATTGTAATAGTCGCCTCGCGACGACACATACAGATTTCCATAATTATCGGGTTGAATACGGTGCAGGTTTATGGCAACGTCAATCTTTTTGGTTTCGGTAAATGTGTTCAAATCGATAACGGAAACCGTGCGGTCGTAATTCGGAACGCGGTAACCGCCCGAATTTGCCACGTATAGTTTATCTCCTACAACCGCCATCTCTTCGGGCTGATAACCTACAATACATTCGTCTACCACAACCAACCGGGTTGTATCAATTTTCGCTACATAGCCGATACGGGCATTTTCGCTGATCTCAACCGGCCCGGCATAGGCGCTCACATAGGCAAATCCATCTTTAAACGCCACATAACGGCAATTAGGAATGGGAATCTTTGTGATATGCTTCGCCGTATTAACGTCCATCACTTCGAGGTAATTAGAGCAGTTGATAACCGCATAGAGCTTGTTCCCGTATATCTGAACGTCGTTACCCACATCGCCCAAGTCTTTTATTTCGGACGGGTTACGCTCGGCAAAGATGTTGCGGTGGTATATTCCTGTGGCGTAATCATAGTAATCGAGTGAAGCCTTATTGCTTCCCATATTCCCCTCATTGAGCAGAAAGAAACCATATATATCGCCCGTAACTTTTTCCCACGGATTTACCTGAACAGGCGTGGAGGGCAGTACGAGGTCGTCCTTGCGGCAAGATACAATGCATATCGTTATTGCGGCCAAGAGGATTGAGCGCCCGGTATAATATAATTTTTTCATCATTATATTGTAAATGTTAAGTTGATTTTAAAGTTTGTACCCGGCATAGGGTACCATTTTACGACTTCGTATTGTTGATTGAAAATGTTGTTTATTTCTGCCGTAACTTTCAATGAGGTAGTTTTAAACGTGAAGTTCTTCGTAACCGACATGTCGTGCGTATACCAGGGCTGGATATAATTTTCGGGAATATTGCCGCCAAGCATCCAACGCTCGCCGGTGTATATAAAACTGTAATTCATATCCCACGAACGGTAAGCCATATTGATAACGGCCGATCCGCTATGATATGGTATATACGGTATCTGATGCCCGAATAGATTTATCGTATGATCGGTGCCGCCGTTTCCGCCGTTGTTTTTCTCAGGAGTAAGGTCGCGGGCAGTCTGATAAGTGTAGTTAAGCCGCATATTCACCGATAACTCTTTAAACTTGAAGTCTTGCGTAAATCCGACGTCTATTCCTTTTATCTCTACATAGCCGAGATTAATCATCGTCCACACTAACTGGTTGGAAGTAGGAGTGGCTATGATTTTATCCGTCACTTTATTATAGTATGCGTCAGCCTGAATACCCAAGTTATTCAATACGCCTTTGCCGAAACGTTTGTTATATGCAAAACCGATATTATATTGCGTTGCGTATTCCGGCCTCAACATACGGTTGCCGATCTGAACATAATACAAGTCGTTAAAAGTAGGCGTCCGGAATATCTTTTTATAGAATGTCCTGAGGTCAAGATCAACTTTTGGGAACAGTTTATACGATGCAATTACGGTGGGTGTAAAAACATTTTTATCAGGAGCAACCGCCATATTACGGGCGCTTTTGTCTTTTACGAAAGTGTATAACAGGCTACCCTGTAACTTCAACCGTTGGATGTGCATCGAAGTTGCCGCAGCGCTCAACGCCGTAACCCTTCGAGGTTGTACGAAATTGGCGTTGAACATATCGGTACCGTCCGCATCGAGATGGTTCCATTGAAGATCGCAAGCCAGGGCGGCGCTCCACCAATAGGCGATGGAGAACAGGTTGGCCGCCGTCAGATAAATTTCCTGTTGCCGGTAGCGGTTATCCACCGGTTCGAGGGTACTTTCGGGAGGCATGATATAGCGCATATAGTCGTTGGCATACTTTGCCTGTAATTTCAGGCTGTACAGCGATGAAAAGTTCTTGCGCAGGGATGATTGGACGAAGAAATTACGGTCTTTCTGGCGATCCTCGTTGAGCAGCGATATGCCATAATCTTTCTTTACCGCTGCTCCGGGATAACCTCGCTCAGAGTGATAAAAATAAGCCTTTGACTGCCATTCGCCACGCTGAATTTTACCGAATAGCGCAGCTTCCGCCCGCAACGAAGTTACATCGCCATTGCGACGCACTTCGGTTGTGTCATAACCGCCGTTTTTCCGGTAGCGGAATTTATACCGCCCCGAAGTATAGATAAACCCGGCATTCGTTGAGAGGCTTAAGTTTTCAGACAGCCGTTCCTCCCACAATACCGAAGCATTGGCGAGGTCGAAAGAGCCGGTTTTGGCTTTCAGCGTCAGGTTGTTTTTTCTGCCGCCGGCAAAGACGGGTTTGCGAGTGGTCATATAAACGGCGCTTGCCGAAGCGTAATCTTTCGCCGGTTGCAACATATCGCTCTTTTGCCCGTTGTAGACCGAAAGAGCTTCCATATTATCCAATGAGAATTTGCCGAGGTCTACCGTTCCGTTCTGGGCATTGCCTATTTGCAGGCCATCGAAAAATAGGCCTACATGCTGGCTTCCCATGCTTCGGATATTGACGGTTTTCAGTCCCCCTACGCCGCCGTAGTCCTTGATTTGTATTCCCGAAAAATAGCGCAAGGCGTCGGCAACCGAAAGCACGCTCAACTTATTGAGTTGCTCCTCCGAAAGCGTTTGAGCAGGTATAATTTC
This sequence comes from Proteiniphilum sp., assembly GCA_031284475.1. GTDB lineage: Bacteria > Bacteroidota > Bacteroidia > Bacteroidales > Dysgonomonadaceae > Proteiniphilum. Next base: position 9,100 of record JAISZV010000269.1, read on the forward strand.
CGTTCTTCGTGCATAAACGGTAACTTCCGGCAGAGAATATACCTTAGTCGTATCGGTGCGCGCGCTGCTATCTTGATTTTGCGCGGATACCAGTAGCGGGAATGTGATTAAGGAGAGAATAAAGAGCTTATAACTCTTTACCTGAAAACCTTGCCGTTTGCAGAAAACCATTCTAAAACTATTTGTGGGATAAGGGCGCGGAGGAGAATACGGCGTAGCCGCTCATTGTCAACGCCCGGAAATCCCGGTAACAAACAACCTCTTGGAAAAGTGAAATCAAATGAAATTATGCCTATTTGCATTTGGTTTCAAAGCTTTATTCCCCGAAAGCGATAAAACATATTTATAATTCCGGCAGGTCTTCTGACTTACTCCCGTGCCCGGACGCCTTCCCATTCCGATTTATCGAAACAGTGGCAATTGAGTTATTTGTCCGGCACGTAAGCGGAGCTTACAGCAGCGGGTCTGTTCAGGATTTGCACCTGATTCCCTTTTCATCATTCATTCCGAAGCCTTTTGAAATGAATAACACCAAAATTCGGCGCAAAGATAAGTTGTTTTTGGATTTTATCCGATATAACGGATGAAATTTATCTGAGATTTTTACGCCGCTGAGGAATCAAAATTGCGTCAAACCCGGTGTTATATTCCTGGTTTGGAGCTGTTTTTATTTTTCACGGTAGGGGAGGAGAGAAGGAGCGGTTTCGCCACAGGTTCATAATTTGTAAAATGAATTGCCGTCAATCTGTAAAGTAAAATGTCGTACGACGAAATTATTTCCGATTTTCCCGAACTGAACCGGCAGGATATTTTTGCCTGCCTTGCTTTCGCTGCCCAAAGGGAACGAACTTTGCACTGCCTTTAAATAAATAGATGATACGGCAGGAAGAAATATCTTTGGTTATGGATGCACAGCGGGAAAGTTTTTTGAAACAGGATTCCGGCCTCATCCGTGATGCGCTCTCCGAAATACCCATCGCAGATTCGTTTGCCGTAATAATAACCGGAATGCGCCGCTGCGGAAAAAGCACCCTGCTTCTGCTACTGCTTCGCCAGGATTATCAGGATGCCAGATACCTCAATTTCGACGATATATGCCTATCCGGCTTTGAAACCGGAGACCCTGTACGCCTTCACCGGGAAATAGAGAAGCGGGGAATAAACAGGAATAATTGATTTTACTTGCTTGTGCTTGGCGTGCGGCCATTATCACATCATTAAATCATCACATTAGTCACATATTCTACTTGTTTGTTGC
>JAISZV010000271.1 GCA_031284475.1 Proteiniphilum sp.
CGAAGGACGTAATCCGTTGTCGTTTTTCGGCGTAGCGTCTCACGGTACGGATTATTCCTATACCAGGGAGATTGTGCGTAATTCCATTACAAGCGGGCTTATTTATCAGGATCAGGAAGGGAAAAGATATTCGCAGAATACCAATCAATTGGCGTTGGGAAATGTGAATTTCGGGATTAACCGCAAACACAATCTGCAATATAATTTCATGATGATTCATGCCAACGACCGGTACGTAGGCGAATATTCGGGGAAACACGGCGAAAGGCACCAGGATAGCGGGGATTACATGGGTTTTCACCGCAGGCAGCAAACGAACGATAATTTACTTATTACCAATCAGGTGAATACCGGCTGGAGATTGTCTGATAAATCGGATCTGAAAATAGGAGCGTCGTATAACTCTATTAAAGGGTTGGAGCCCGACCGCCGTGAGAATTATCTTTCAAAAATGACGGACGGATCGTATATCCTCACCGGAAGTAATCGCCAGCGACGTTTTTTTTCCACGTTGAAGGAAAACGATTTTAACGTAAAAGCGAACTTCGGGTATAAACTCAACGATCGTTTCGGCAGCGAAAATTCATCGATTCTGTTGGGATATGCCGGGCGATTTGTAAAAGATGATTTCGAAGCTGTTGAATACAATTTTTCGGCCGCGCCCGGAACCGTTTTGATAGAAAATCTCAAATTAGACGATTTATACAATGCGCCTAATTTCGAGTCCGGACGGTTTGAAATGACGATAGGCGATCCCAACTCATACAAAGTTACCAAGTATATTCATTCGGGATTTGTTGAGGGAAAGTATCCGTTGGCGAGCAAACTACTGGCAAATATAGGATTCCGTGTAGATAAAGTGAATTTAACGATAGATTACATTACGCAAAATGCCGGAATCGGCAAAAAAAGCATCAATACACTCTATTATTTGCCGAGCATGAACCTTAAATACGATATTAACGATAAAAATGCGCTCCGGTTGGGGTTGAGCAAAACATACACTCTGCCGCAGTCGAAAGAAATATCACCCTATCAATACGTGAATATCGGATTCGCAAGCCAGGGTAATCCAAACATAAAACCCTCGGACAACTATAACATCGATTTGAAATGGGACTATTATATCACTCCCTCGGAACTGGTCTCTTTGGCCGGATTTTATAAACTTATCCGAAATCCTATCGGACGAGCCGACCAGGGTAACTCGGCCGGCCTGCTGGAATATACGAACATCAGCAATAAAGCCAACGTAGCCGGTGCGGAAGTTGAAGTAAGAAAGAATATTTTCTCGCGCACCAATGCGAGCAGTACCGCTTTAAACCGGTTATCGGTAGGGTTCAACGCGTCGTATATTTACTCTAACCTTGTTGTGAAACTCCTCAATACCCCCGAACGCAATACGCAATTGGAGGGAGCGGCGCCGTTTATCGGTAATTTCGATATTTCTCACACGTACGCAACGGGCCGGAAGAGTTTTATAAATTCACTCGTTCTCAATTATTTCAGTAATCGGATTCATACCATCGGATCCTGTGGTTTTAGGGATATTATTGAAAAAGGTATTCCGGCGCTCGATTTTGTTTCATCAGTAAAACTCAACCGGAATATAACATTAAAACTGAAAGCGGCCAATCTTTTGAATCCGTCTTACGCCCTCACGCGCAAGGCAAGCGACTTGAACGAGACGGTTGTATTGAACCAATATAAAAAAGGGGTAAATGTGAGCTTGGGGATCGGTTGGTATTTATGATTTGGGATTTATGATTTGGGATTTATGATTTGGGATTTATGATTTGGGATTTATGATTTGGGATTGGGGATGTTGGGGGCTGGAGGTGCGGAGGTGGTTCTATTTTGATCTTGGCTCTTGGTTCTTGGCTCTTTGAATGGATAGTAAAACATATTTGATTTTTTATAAACTTAAAATTGAAATTGAAATGAAAAAGTTTTTAAGTATGATGGTTTGCGCTGCTTTATTGATAGCGGTTACGTTCGTATCTTGCGGCGACAAAGACCCGGTTGAAGAGCCGCCGGTAACAGAGGATAATCTTTCGGGTTCGATTGTGGATGCAAAAACCTTGGATGCAAGTATAACCTATACCATCACAGGGCCGGTTATTGTGGAAGACGGAGGCGTATTGAATATTCCTGCCGGAACCCAAATAAGGGCAAAGAGAGGTTTCAGCAATTATATCCTGGTACTGCAAGGCGGTAAAATTAACGTAAACGGAACGGCTGCCGCTCCGGTTGTAATGACGGCCGATACTGAAAATGCCCTACAAGGACATTGGGGCGGCCTTATTATCAACGGTAAGGCGCCGCTTTCGGGAGGCTCCGTTGGCTCTACCGAAATTAACAGCGCCTATAACTACGGAGGAAATGCGGCCGGCGATAACTCAGGCGTAATTACCTATCTTGTTCTTGCTTACACAGGAGCCCGGTCAAGCGCCGACGTTGAGCACAACGGCCTTACCTTAAACGGTGTTGGAAGCGGAACAAAGATTGAAAATGTGTATATTCCCGACGGGGCTGACGACGGTATCGAGTTCTTCGGCGGTTCCGTGAACGTGAAGAATTTGCTGGTGGTAAACCCGGATGACGATATGTTCGACTTTACGCAAGGTTATAACGGAACATTGGAAAATGCATACGGCGTTTGGGAGGCCGGTTTTGTTAGCTCGGAGGCGGATCCGCGAGGGATTGAGGCTGACGGTAACCACGACGGCAATTTCCCCGAACATACGGGACAATCTGATTTCACGGTCAGAAACATGACTATCAATTTGCGTTTGGCCGCTGTAACTATGGGCGACGCCGATAAGCCGAAGAGAATGCAGGACGTAATTAAAATCCGTCGCGGCGCAAAAGCAAATGTCGTCAATGCCGTTGTAAAAGGAACCGGAACGGTTGAGGATTTGGTGGATCTCTCCGACTCTAAAGGCGCTGCCGCCACCGGAACGGCCATCAGCATCACCAATTCGTTGACGAACGCTCCCCAGCGATTGAAATACCCTACCGACGCTTCCGGTATAACCATCGAAACCGGCAATACCGGTTGTCCGGCAGATATATTTGCCTGGACGAAATATGAATTGCAATAGATCGGTATTTATTATCGCGACAGGGCGCAAACGGAAATCTTAATAATATTGTAACCGTTTTGTAATATTTATAAGAGGACTTTATGCCCAAAAATAATTAGGCGTCGGATGGATCCTATTTATGTAATCATCGTAATTATCTTGTTAGGCCTGGCTGCATTAGACCTCATAGTAGGCGTAGCGAACGATGCAGTGAACTTCCTCAATTCGAGTATCGGGTCAAAAGTAGCCCCTCTTTGGGTAGTTCTCTCTGTCGCTTCCGTGGGGGTAATTATTGGTACAATGTTCTCAAGCGGAATGATGGAGATTGCCCGAAGCGGGGTTTTTTATCCGGAGAAATTTACGTTCCCGTCCATTATGATCCTGTTTCTGGCGGTGATGCTCACAGACGTTATTCTGCTTGACTTGTTCAATACGTTCGGTTTACCCACTTCCACCACTGTTTCCCTGGTATTTGAATTATTGGGGGCGGCGGTTGCGGTGGCTCTTTTTTCCATTTGGGCTTCAGGGCCGGGCGAGCAACTCGGAGAATTTATCAACAGCGGAAAAGCCTTAGCCATTATTGGCGGTATATTTATTTCTATTGCTGTTGCATTTGTGGTAGGTAGCGCCGTTATGTATATCTCCCGTTTGGTATTCTCATTCAATTACGCTAAGCCGTTTAAATACCTGGGCGCCGTTTGGGGTGGCATTGCCCTTACGGCTATCGCCTACTTCGCCGTTTTTAAGGGGTTGAAGGGTAGTGTGTTGGCCGGTGGGGACATGCTCAGTTATTTAGAGCATAACATGGGGATTGCCCTTCTGTACACTTTCACCGGAGGGACGCTGGTTATGGCGCTTCTCCAGCATCTCTTCCGCGTAAAGATACTGAAAGTGATTGTGCTGACGGGAACCGCTGCTTTGGCCATGGCTTTTGCCGGGAACGACTTAGTGAATTTCATCGGCGTATTTATGGCCGGCTACGATTCATTCCGGATAGCGCAGGATGTTGCCGCTTCAGGGGGCGATATCAATCTGCTCCGTATGGGTAGATTGTTGGAACCGGTAGTAGCTGATATTGGCTGGTTGCTGGGCGCCGGAGTGATCATGGTACTGGCGCTCTGGTTTTCCAAAAAATCGAGGACTGTAACCGAAACGGAAGTAAACCTTGCCCGTAAAGGGGAGGGGTTGGAGCGGTTTTCCTCATCGCCCTTGTCTCGCAGTATGGTAAGGAGCAGCCTCAATATCGGTAAATCGATCGGTAAGGCGATGCCGGCGGCTGCAAAAAATTTTATCAACCGCCAATTTGAACCGGTGAAATTGGAAAACAAAGCCTCTTTCGATTTAATACGAGCGTCCGTCAACCTTACCATTGCGGCCTTGTTGATCTCGCTCGGAACCTCATTGAAATTACCTTTATCTACCACCTATGTTACTTTTATGGTGGCTATGGGTAGTTCCCTGGCCGACCGGGCTTGGGGGCGGGAGAGCGCCGTATACCGGATCAACGGGGTGCTTACGGTAGTGGCCGGATGGTTACTTACTGCGTTGGCGGCATTTTCCGCTTCTATGCTTGTGGCCCTGTTCCTTATGTGGGGAGGCAAGATTGCAATAGCTGTTATGTTGTTGATGGTTGCTTTTATCTTGTTTAAATCGGGAAAATTACACTCCAAACGGAAATCCAAAGAGCAACAACATCAGCAGGTACTTTCCAGCGAACGGCAACTGGTTATTTCCTGCAACAGGGAAGTATACCGGATGCTGGAAAAAACGCTCTTTATCTATAAGCGTATAACCGAAGGGCTGAAAGATGAGAACAGAAAACTTGTAAAGAAAGCGATGAGCGAAGCCTGCGAATTATATGAGAGATTCAAGGATAAGCGGGATTATGAAGTGGTTCCCACCTTGGAAAGCATACAGATGAACGCGCTGGAACTTGAACAAGAGTATGTGCAATTGGTTGGCTATTCCTATGAAATTACCAAATCGTTGAAAGCAATCTCCGACGCCACTTTCCGGTATATCGACAATAATCACGCCGCATTCTCAAAAGAACAGGTGGAAGACCTGGAGGTTATCTATAAAATCCTCTCCGAAGCATTTGCAGCCTACGAGAAAATGGAAAAATCAGGCGATTATATTATTGTGAATATGCGGGAAGCGATCCTTGACTTGAATCCGAAATTAACCAAACGCCAGATCAAACGGGTAAAAGCGGGAGAATCTACTACCCGCAACAGTATCCTTTTCCTGAACCTGGTCAATGAATCGAAGATTATTACCCTGCAATCGGGTAATCTGATGAAGTCGCACCGTAACTTCAAGGAGCAATATGCCAAGTTGCTACCGGAACGAAATACAAACCAATTGCTTGGAAAAGTTCTTCTTGATACCTAAAGGCTATCCGGTAACGATTATGGTATTATTTACCTGATCCAAAACAAAAAGAGAAAGGCGGGACCGTTTGTTTTAAATCCCGCCTTTCTGTTAACAAAAACGTTCGGTAATTTATTCAACCGTTACCGACTTTGCCAGGTTGCGCGGCTGATCCACATCGCACCCTTTCACCGCCGCAATATGATACGCCAGTAATTGAAGAGGAATAACCGAAAGCAAAGGGGCTAAACAGGGCGTCGTTTTGGGTACTTCTATGCTATGGGATGAAAGATTTTTTATTATATCGTCGCCCTCGGTGATTATCGAAATAATCCTGCCTTTGCGGGCTTTTATTTCCTGAATATTGCTCAATACTTTTTCGTAAGTTTCAGATTGGGTTGCAATGGCTATGACCGGCATTTCATTGCTGATAAGCGCTATCGGGCCATGTTTCATTTCGGCGGCAGGATAGCCTTCGGCATGTATGTAGGATATCTCTTTTAGCTTCAATGCGCCTTCCAGGGCGATCGGGAAATTATACCCCCTGCCCAGGTAGATACAGTTGCTTGCATAGGTAAAAGTTTTCGCCAGTTCGGCAATCTGATCGTTTTTCTTTAGTACTTCGCCTACCTTATCCGGTATCAGGCTCAACTCCCTGATCAGTTTCAGGTATTCGTCGTGTGAAACCGTTCCGTTCTCTTTTCCGATAAGGATGGCCAGCATGGTAAGGACGGTGACTTGTGCGGTGAACGCTTTTGTGGATGCTACGCCTATTTCGGGCCCTACATGCGTGTAACAACCCGAATGTGTATTTCTCGGTATGGAAGAACCGACTACGTTACAGATACCAAAGATAAAAGCTCCGTGCTGTTTGGCCAGTTCTACCGCCGCCAATGTATCGGCCGTCTCGCCCGATTGGGATATGGCGATAACAATATCGTCTTTATGGAT
>JAISZV010000294.1 GCA_031284475.1 Proteiniphilum sp.
ACATTCGCATACAGGCCGGGCGGCTTTGCATACAATACATGGAATATCCTAACGGGAAAGAAATGCCGTTAAACGGGCTTGTTTTTTGAAAACCGGTTACAAAATTCGATTTATAATCCGGCGGTTGAACCTTTGTTTTCATAAATCTTTTTGCCTTAAATAGACTAATTTTAAATCACGGGACAAAATTACTAATAAGTGTAAATTCGGCGCAATAGCACAAACGTGGTATTTTTATATAGTAAAGGCAAAAGGTGTAAATGTGTAAATGTGTCAAAAGCCGGGAGTCGCGTCATTGTGAGGGCGGAGCGCCATTCCGGCAACGTTCGGCCTCCGTTATTGCGAGCCGGCAAGCGAAGTAAGCAGAAATACAGGTGGTTCATGCAAGTATATAACGTACTTAAAAATTGTGCGCTAAAGGTAATTCTGGGAAAGCAAATAAAAACTCCCGGTTTGTGAAAGTCGGGAGTTTTGTGGAAAATAAAGAGAAAGGGGGTCGCTTATGACACGGTTGCAATCCGGCTTTCACACCGGATGAGAATGAATCAAATGATGCGTACGTTTATGTTTGCAATGCAAAATTAACCGAAAAAGGGCTGACTTCTATCATTAGAAATCAGCCCTGATTTTTTTCCAAACTAATAAAGTTTTAGCGGACAGCGATTATTTTTTATCTTTGCCCTGTTTTAGCTTGATAATCGTATGAAACGAGCGTTATTATTTTCACTGTTGCCGCTTATTCTGTGCCTGTCATGCGGGAAATGGGGCAGGCGGGAGAAGGGGTACGATTTCCCCCGCATCCTGCAAGCGGATACCTTGCGCGTGCTTACCCTGAACGCTTCCACTTCCTATTTCATATACCGGGATCAACCTATGGGGTATCACTACGATATGATCCGCGATTTCTGCAACCATCATGGTTTGGTTCCCGATATCATCGTGGCCGGAAATACAAGGGTTATGTTGCAGATGCTACACGACGGGAAAGCCGACATGATAGCCTACAATATACCGGTAACCAATGCTTTGAAAGATTCGGTGCTTTATTGCGGGCTCCGGCAGATATCGCACCAGGTGCTGGTGCAACGCGCCGGGCGGGGAGATACCCTGTTGACCGACGTAACCGGACTGATCGGTAAACAGGTAACGGTGGCAGGCCAGTCGAAATACCGCGACAGGATAAACAACCTGAATAATGAGTTGGGAGGGGGCGTCCTGATCGATACGGTAGATAGCGACACGATTACGGCGGAAGACCTGATCCGGATGGTTTCCCGCGGAGAGATCGCCTATACGGTGGCCGACGACGACCTGGCCATGCTCAATCACACCTATTTCGGGAATCTGAATGTGGACCTTTCTCTCAGCTTCGACCAGCGCGCCTCGTGGGTGGTAAGAAAGGATACGCCGCTCCTGGCCGATTCGCTGAACGGTTGGATCGAAAACCGCTCTTCCGGGCCTGCTTTCCTGCGCATCATCAAGCGTTATTTTGAAGAAACAAAAGGATATTCCGACTCCGGCAAGCCCGCTTTCAGGGAAATTTCGGGACACGGCGTTATTTCGCCTTTCGATTCTTATTTCAAACGCTACGGGAAAGAATCGGGTATCGACTGGCGCTTGCTCGCCTCGGTGGCCTATCAGGAATCATCCTTCGATACCGAAGGACAATCGTGGGCGGGCGCTATAGGACTGATGGGCTTGATGCCGGCCACTGCCGCCTCGCTGGGAACAGAGGAAAATCAGCTTATTGACCCGGAAAAAAATATACGTACAGGCACAGAATATTTAAAAAACCTCCTTCATGTTTTCCGGTTTATCAACGATGCTGACGAGAGAATAAAAATGGCCCTGGCAGCCTATAACGGAGGAATCGGACACGTGTCCGACGCGCTGGCGCTCACCCGGAAATACGGCGGCGATGATAAAGTGTGGGAAGGAAACGTGGAACGCTATCTCCAGTTGAAGCGCCTTGAACAGTATTATATGGATCCGGTTTGTAAAAACGGCTATTTTAGAGCGGATGAAACGATTAATTATGTGCGCGATGTAATAGACAGATGGGAGATATATAAAAAATCACTATCTTTGCCGTCAATGTAAAATTCATATTTGCAGAAAACAAAATATGTCAGTTATAATCAATAAAGTCAAAACAAATGATGATTTGAAAAAATTCATCCGTTTCAGCGTCGATCTTTACAAAGGGAACGAATATTTTGTTCCACCGTTGATTTACGATGAGAGAACAACGCTCCACTGGAGTAAAAACCCGGCATTCGACCATTGCGATGCTATCTATTTCCTGGCCTACCGCGATGATGAGATCGTGGGGAGGATAGGCGTTATTATCAACCATAAAGCCAATGAAATATGGAACGAACGGAACGCCCGCTTCGGTTTTGTGGATTTTATTGATGATAACGAAGTGGTAGACGCTCTTTTTGGCGCGGCCGAAAGTTGGGCGCGGTCGAGAGGACTGGAAAAGATACACGGGCCGCTCGGCTTTACCGATTTCGACCACGAAGGGATGCTGGTAGAGGGTTTTGACCGTATAGGCACTTTGTCTACCATATACAACTATCCCTACTATGTAGATCACATGGAACGGTTAGGCTATGTGAAGGATCAGGACTGGATAGAATTTCTTATTACTATCCCCAAGGAGATGCCGGAGCGGTTCCTGCGCGCCTCTGAGGTGGTGAAAAAGCGTTTCGGGCTCGATATAAAGCACCTGCAAAGCAAAAAAGATGTGACGCCTTACGCGAGGGATATTTTCCTGTTGCTCAACCGCGCCTATAAAGACCTGTATGGATTTGTGGAACTTACCGATAAGCAAGTGGATTATTATGTGGATATGTATATCCCGCTGCTTCGCCTGGAGTTTCTTACCCTGGTAATCCGCCGGGAAGATAATAAGTTAGTGGGGGTGGGAATAGGGCTTCCCAGCATTGCCGGGGCGCTGCAAAAAGCCCAGGGGCGGTTTATCCCTTCGGGTTGGTACCACCTGTACAAGGCGTTGAAAGGAAAAGGGAACAATGTGCTCGACCTGCTATTGGTTGCCGTAGATCCCGAATACCAAGGAAAGGGATTGAATGCGCTGCTGTTTAATGAATTTATCCCGGCTGCCAACCGGTTGGGATTTGAGTATGCCGAGAGTAATCCGGAGTTGGAACTGAACAGCAAAGTGCATTCCATGTGGAACAGTTTGGAAACAAAGCAGCACAAACGCCGCAGAGCATTTATCAAGAATTTATAGAGGAAAAAAAGATACGCCGCACAGGGCGAAGGGGATACTTACAGTACGAAACGGAAACCAAGATTTATAGAGGCAAGAAAATAGTGAACGAAAAAATAGTGAGCGAAACAGAAATACAAATAGCTGATAATAATTACAGGGAAGAGAATATTGTCACATTAGAGTGGCAGGAGCATATCCGCCGCCGCCCCGGAATGTATATCGGGAAACTGGGAGACGGAACTTCGTCCGACGATGGTATTTATGTCCTGCTCAAGGAGACGCTCGACAACGCCATCGATGAGTTTATGATGGGGTATGGAAAGACCATCGCAGTAACCATCGAAAATGAACGTGTATCAGTACGCGACTATGGCCGCGGCGTGCCGCTGGGAAAAGTGAAGGACGTATGCTCTAAAATGAATACCGGCGCCAAGTACGACTCCAAAGCGTTTAAAAAATCGGTAGGATTGAATGGCGTCGGCATCAAGGCCGTCAATGCCCTCTCTTCTTCTTTCGCGATGGAGAGCGTTAGGGAGGGTAAGATGAAGATGGTGAATTTCAGGCAGGGCGTGATTTTGAACGACGAGGAGATAGCGCCGGCTGCGAGTTCAAACGGCACCTGCGTAACCTTTACGCCCGACGCGGAGATTTTTGGCGAATACCACTACCGGGACGAGCATATAGAACCGTTGCTGAAAAACTATGTTTTCCTGAATATAGGATTGACCATTGTTTTCAACGGAAAGAAATTTATTTCAAAAAACGGGCTGGAAGATCTGCTGAACGAAAACC
>JAISZV010000298.1 GCA_031284475.1 Proteiniphilum sp.
TATAGGCCATGTACCGCCGGAAAATCTGCCGGTCTTCGGGAGTATAGACCACTTCAGGTTTTAAAGTACCGGCGCCTGGCCGGATAGCTGCGGACAAAGGAATACCGGCAGACAGAAAAACTGCGGATGCCATCATTATCAAGCATACAATAATTAATTTCCTCATAATTCCCTGTCTTTAAAAATTTCCATTATTCCTTTGATGACTCCTTTCGGAAAAAGATCAAACCCGGTAGCGGATAAAGTTCGTTATGGGTGAAGCGGCGACGTAGCTTTCGATAGCAGGTAAGCATCCAAAAGCGTGATCGCAGCCATGGATTCCACAATGGGGACGGCGCGGGGCAGCACACACGGATCATGTCGCCCGTGCGCTTTGATGACCATATCGTTGCCATGTATATCCACTGTTTCCTGCTCCCGGAGGATAGTGGAGACCGGCTTAAAAGCTACGCGGAAGTAAATATCCTGTCCGTTGGAAATGCCTGCCTGAATACCGCCCGAGTAGTTAGTGCGGGTATTCAACCTGCCGTTGTCGTTGTAGAAAGCATCGTTCACTTTGGAACCGCGGGCAACGACGTCGAAACCTAAGCCATACTCGAAACCCTTGACAGCGTTGATACTCAGCATAGCAGAGCCGAGCATGGCGTGGAGTTTGCCGAAGATCGGCTCTCCCAGCCCCACGGGCGTTCCTTTGATCACACAGGTGATAGTGCCGCCGATGGTATCTCCCTGGCTGTGCACCTCTTGAATAAGCCGGATCATCCGTTCCGCGACATCGGGGTCGGGGCAGCGGACAAGATTATCCTCCGCGCGGGAGAGGTCGTATATCCTGTAATCGTTCTCAAGCGTAATATCGCCCACCTGCGAAGTGTAGGCCGCGATATCCATATTAAGACGTCTGAGACAAAGCTTCGCCACCGAGCCGGCCACTACACGGGTAATGGTCTCACGTGCGGAAGATCGTCCACCGCCCCGGTAGTCGCGGATGCCATACTTTTCATGATAGGTGAAATCGGCATGCGAAGGGCGGAAAACCTCTCTGATGTTATCGTAATCGGACGACTGCCGATTCTCGTTCCTCACCATAAAACCAATAGGTGCTCCGGTAGTTTGGTTTTGGAATATTCCGGAGAGAAACTCCACCTTATCAGCCTCTTTGCGGGGCGTAGTGATATGGGACTGTCCGGGACGACGCCTGTCGAGTTCCGATTGTATGAACTCCATATCGAGTTCCAGGCCCGGAGGGCATCCGTCAATGACCCCTCCCACGGCTGCTCCGTGTGATTCGCCGAATGACGTTAATCTGAATATTGTTCCGAATGTATTCATTTCTTTAATTACACTAATTAAAAAGCCTCTTGCTCTTCCCTATCACCTTATCCTTTAATATCACTACAAGCCGTATTACGGTACGCGATACGGCAAATACGGCAAATATGGCAGGCGATCAGCAACCGCTGCAACCGCCGTCTCCACAACTGCATCCACAACTGGAAAAGAGGGCGGCGATTTCTTCCGGAGAGGCTTCGCGCACGCCCATGACGGTACCTTCAAAATGCAGAATCTCGCCTGCCAGCGGGTGGTTAAAGTCCATAGTAACCACATCATCGCCGACAGAAACTACGGAACCTACAAGCTGGTTGCCGGAAGAGTCCATCATAGGAAGGGTATTTCCTTCAAAAAGCATTTCGCTATCTATTTTTCCATCGATCTCGAAGATATTTTTAGGCAATTCAATCACTTTGACGTCATCATAATCGCCATAGGCTTCTTCCGGGGTGAGCCGGAAAGAGAACGTATCGCCTTGAGAAAGCCCTTTGAGTTGATTCTCAAACGCTTCGAGCATGGAGTTGACGCCGAAAATAAATTCCAGCGGTTGTTGGGCTGTAGCCCGTTCCATCAATTCCCGTTCATCCCCTTCGCCCACATTGAGGTCGTAGGTAACGGTAACATATTTGTTGTCTGATATCTGCATTTCTTTTATATTATTATTTTTTATTTTTTGCGTCTCTTGTATCTTAACGTCTTCCAGGTCTTCTTTTTCGCCCAATCTCCCCGCGTTTTTTCTAACAACTAAACAGCGCCGATGTTTAGGGGGTGCACCGCTTTTTTTAAATTATTTAATCCCTTTTCGATGAGGCTGCGCGGACATCCCACATTGAGCCGCATGAAACCCTCTCCGCCCGAACCGAACATAGTTCCGTCGTTCAATGCCAGGCGGGCTTTTTCCACGAAAAGCCTAACAAGCTCCCGTTGGGACAGGTTAAGAGCGCGGCAGTCGAGCCATACTAAGAAAGAGGCTTCGGGCAGGATCGCCTTTATCTCCGGGATGTTCTCGTTGAGATAATTGTTTACAAAATCGATATTGCCCTGCACATAATCAAGCATTTGGTCGAGCCACTCCTCACACTCATCGTAGGCGGCGCGGGTGGCCGTGAAAGCGAAGATGGTACCCTGCTGCAATTCGCGCGGTTCGAGGTAAGCCAGGTATCTTTCCCTGATCTTTTTGTTAGGGATCACCGCGAAGGAACTAACAATACCGGCAATATTGAATGTTTTACTGGGCGCCATAAGCGTAATCGATATCTCCTCCGCTTTCCCGGAGACTGAGGAGAAAACGGTATGTTGGTATCCCGGCAACGCCATATCGGCATGTATCTCGTCCGAAACCACAAGTATATTACTTTCATAGCAAACGTCGGCCAGTTCGCTCAACTCCTCAAGCGACCATGCCCTACCGCCGGGGTTGTGAGGATTACACAGGATCAACATCTTACAA
>JAISZV010000308.1 GCA_031284475.1 Proteiniphilum sp.
TGGGAGTTCCGTTTGAATAGTTGGCCACTACATGTGCGTCTTCTCCTTTGAAAGTGCCGCTGTTATTTGCCGGATTCCAGTCGTTCAGCACATTGTCTTTCATCGGTTTGCGTCCGCCGTTGAGGGCGAATGCAAATTTTTTGCCGTTCACTTCCTGAATTTCGGTGCGCACATTCATATTACTCCAGCTAAACCATCCCAGAACGCCCCAAGCGTAGGCTCGTGTGCGTGCATCGCGGTCGAATAAGGTGGTAGATAAAACCGTGGCCACCTGCAAATCCTAAGTTTCCAGCATTTTTTGCTCAATGTAATGCAAAAATTCAAGGTGGTTATAGCCTGCCGCAGGATAGCTAACGTGCGAATTTGCCGTCCACCACTGCATCGGCACTTTTCCGTCTTCGGTAAAATACAGCATGTCTCGGGGAACCGTTTCGTAGAATTTTTTTATGGCATAGTTCCAAATAAATTCTTTACATTCTTCGTTTCCCCAGACAAAACTTTTTCCTGTATTGTTATAGGCCAGAATCAGCGGCGCATTATCAATAAAATACGCCAGTTTCATTTTGCCGCGTGCATAGGGATTGCGCTGAATGGCGTCAACCACATATTTCAGTCCGCCACAAGGAGCACCTCCGGGACCGGTTTTGTAGGCGCGGTCGGCTATTTGCCGGGTATTGTCGGGTTCGCCGCGTCCATGGCAGAAAATCACTTCCACTTTGGCTTCCACCTGTTCCGATATATAGATATCGGTGGTTTCCTGAGTGTAAGGGAAATTGAAATTGTAGATTGATTGCTTGTTCCATCCCAAGACCTGTGCCCGCGAAAACAGGTTTCCATTGGGGTCTTTCCATACAGCGTCAGCTCCGGGGTCGGTTCCATTCAGCATTTCGCGCGTACTGTTGGCGTGTCCTCCGATGGCGAAAGTATGCATCCCGTCGGTGGTGTTGAGTTCGTAATTGGTATCTTCGGACAAAACGGTATTGACGGTTGCACTGCTTTTGCGGATGAAAATCATATCGCAGTTCACACCACCGGTTTCAAATACCAGCTTGACGTCGTAATAGCCTTCTGCCAGCGTGCGGCGCCCCAAATGGACTTTCACAAAAGCGTTGTTTGCATTGGCGGGAACAAAAATACCGCTTTGCAAGACCTCGCCGTTGAGTTCCAAATGCACATACTGTCCTGCGGAACTTCCTACGGCTTGCGTTGTGAAACGGTAATCACCGGCGGAAAGCCACACTTTTTTGTATTGAATCCATTCGCCGGCAGACGTGTTGCCGACGTACCAGTTATTTGTATATGGTTCTGTCGCCACTTGAGCAAAGGCGGTTAGAGAGCATAATATCAGTAAGAAAACAGCTGTTTTTTTCATTATTAATTGCGTTTAAATTGCTCTTTCAGTATGTCCAGATAGATGGTTCCATAGCCGCTGGAGCCTTCCCGAACCACGCTCGGCTCGATTTGAGCGTCGTATTGCCAGTTGTTCAACGATTCCACCAGTACCAGTGGCGTTTTGCCGAGGTTCATCTTGGCAACATTGCAACGCTTGCGAAATTCATCGGCATTTTTAGAAACAATGGGCGAATTATAGCTGCCGTTGTTTACGTATATGTTATAAGAAGCCGCAACAGAAGGTATAAAGTCTATTCCGTAATGGGCAGAAATGTATTCGCGGTTGTATTTAAAGTTTTCGTTGATGAATTGGTTGAGCCAATACAAACGCTCGTAATATCCTGCTCCGACGTTGCACATATTGTCCATTGTTACGGCATCTACTCCGCCGGAAAGGAAATGGTCGTGAAAACGCGCGGGAGGCGTCCATTGTGTCTGCCGGGCAATGAGATAGACGTCTTTGCCCGTATGTTCCCGGATTGTCCGGCGGATTCCATCGTACACTTCCTTCGATTTTGCGGTAAACAGTTTTTCGGGATTGGCCAGCACCAGCACGGGTCGCCCGTTGAGGTGGAAATAGGTATCGTCCCTGAAAAAATCAGAGGCACGACGGAAGAGGTTGTAAAGCCGTTCTTCGCGGGTAAGCGTGGTGTCGCGCTTGATACCGTCTTCATCGGTGTAGGTGTACTTTTGCGTGGCGGCGTTTTCAAGCAGGGCATTGTTGCTTAAGCCCGAACAGAAATTATTTATATCCATCAGGATAGCGTACTTCATATCTCCCATATCTACCGGATAATTGGCGTGCTGTCCCGAAATCAAACGGATAAAAGCCGAATCGCCTGTATTTATGTTATTTGGATACAGCGCATTGGCATTTTCTTTCAATCCGGTTGAAACAATAAAGTCGATACGTGCATCCTTGCACCAGTTGAAGAGGGTTTGCAGGTTTTGTGCACCTTCGTCGTTTACGCCCAGAGTGTATTTGCCTAAAACAGGCTCAACATTCGGACCTACTTTTCCCGTAGCTTCGTCGTGGGATTCGGTCAGGCGAGTCCAGATTGCCTCGTTAGCCAGAGCAGTAGCGGGGTTGTAGAGATAAATACCTACGGGAATATCCTGCGTTACGGCGATTGGTTCTATCTGGTAATTCAGTGGGTAATCGTCAATACTGGGGCCGCTTTCTTCGGTACATGAAGCGAATAATCCGCTCAAAAACAATGCTATAATAATATATTTAAATTTCATATCCTTTTTAATTATTAACCATTCATCATTAATCATTATTTATATCTTCCGGCGGTTCTTGCCAGAAGTAAGAGTTCAGGCGCGACACGTATTTGTAATTAAACGCCTTTGTCAGTGCGCGGGTAGCGTTGGTTTCGCCGGTCATTGCCTTGG
>JAISZV010000316.1 GCA_031284475.1 Proteiniphilum sp.
GTGGTCGTCATTTATGAGTATCGGTATTCTGCTTGGCATCGGAGGCGCTATCTTAACGAGCGTTCTGCGCGGAGAGGGAGATGAAACACAATCCAATGAGTTTTTTACCGTATCTCTGTTTTTCGGCATCATAATAAGCGCCGTCGTTACCGGTTTCTTCTTTTTTTTCAGAGAAGATTTTTTGTGTTTTTGCGGCGCCGACGCTGAAGTGTTGCCCTACGCTCTGGCTTACGCAAAATGGGTGACCATCGCTATCCCTTCCTTTATCATTGGCTTGATTTTAAGCAGCTTTATCCGTAATGACGGCGCTCCGTTTCTGGCGATGCTTTCCGTTATATGCGGCGGCGTATTGAATATATTCGGGGATATATTTTTTGTATTTACCTGCGATATGGGCATTGAAGGAGCTGGGCTGGCTACCATGCTCGGTCAGTTAGCGGCATTGGTTATTTTGTGCTGTCATTTTTTGAACAAAAAATGTAAGCTCAGAATTACGAAACCCCAAAAAACAATAAACAAGGTACTACAGATTATTTTTACGGGTTTCTCCCCGTTTATTGTGGATTTATCTTATGGGTTCATTATTTTTTTATTTAATAATCAAATAATGCGTTACTCTAATTTAACATATTTGGCAATATTTGGAACACTTGCAAATGTAACAATTCTTTTTCAGTCGTTGTTTTACGGTGTGGGTCAGGCAATTCAGCCGATTGTTTCTTCCAACTTTGGCATAAGAAACTTTAATCGCGTAAGGAGCGTCCTGAAATTTGCGTTTATCACGGCTATGACGATAGGGATAATATTTTTTTCTTTAGCTGTCTGTTTTCCTGGTGATATTCTGAGAGTGTATATGGATGCAACCGGAGAAATCCTGACACTTGGCCCTGGAATTATCCGCGTATTTTCTTTTGCCTACTTGCTGATGGGGGTCAATATTGTTGCAAGTTATTACCTTCAGGCACTAAAGCAATCGGTCAATGCCCTCATCATTTCAATATTGAGAGGTTATGTTATCTACCTGATTCTGGTGATCCTGCTTCCGGCTGTAGCCGGCTTCAACGCCATTTGGCTGACTATGCCGCTTACGGAATTATTGACGTTCTTTTTTGTGCTTAAATTGTTTGGGAACATATTCAAAATCGGAGATGAGTGTTCATGAGGCGAATTACAAGAAAGTGCCGCTTTATGTTTCTGTACCGTGAAGGATTGAGAATCGCGAGGCTCGCAGGGGGGCTGTTTCTGTTCGCACTGGGAACCGTCATGACGATCCAGGCGAACCTGGGGCTTTCCCCATGGAACGTCTTTCACCAGGGAGTTTCTTTTCGGCTGGGTATCTCCTTCGGGACGGCCAACATTGCGGTGGCCGCCGCCCTTGTCGCATTCATCGTGCTGGTGGGAGAGCACGTAGGTTTCGGTACGCTCTGCGACATGGTGCTAGTCGGAGCGTTCGCGGACATTCTGATATTCGCTGATTGTATCCCGGAAATGGGATTCTTTTTTTCCGGTTTGCTCATGATGACCGGCGGCCTATTCGTCATGGCTGTTGCCAGCTTTTTTTACATGGGAGCCGGATACGGGGCAGGTCCCAGGGACTCTCTGATGGTCGTGATGGCCCGGCGCACAGGACGCCCTGTAGGACTGTGCCGCGCTCTCATTGAGGGAGCGGCGGCGCTGTGCGGCTGGGCTTTGGGCGGTAGCGCCGGGATCGGGACAATCATCGCAGCGTTCGGCATCGGAATCACGATACAGATCGTTTTCGCATTATTGCGCTTCAATGTTCGGACTGTCCGCCAGGAGTCATTTTTTGAGTCATGGGCACGGCTGAAGGCCAGGAGCACATATTATTGGAATGGAAATCCAGATTGTTTTCACTTGTCAACAAATTTTAGTGGAGATAAATGTATTTCTAGTCAGAAAGGGTGTATTTCTGATAAAAAATAGAGTGTTTCCGCTCAGAAACAGGGTGTTTTTAAGGAAGAAAATGCCTGATTTGTGCCTTAATCCGCGACAAAGATGAATTTTTCACCTAACACCTGAATCGATAGAGGATAAGTACTACGTAATATGGAAACTATTTACAAACCGACTGGTTGGTGTTATTATTTCCATACTATGGCGAACAACAGGAAAAAGAAGCAACCAGATATTGTTAAGGGGCAGTTATTAGAAGC
Source organism: Proteiniphilum sp. (assembly GCA_031284475.1). GTDB lineage: Bacteria > Bacteroidota > Bacteroidia > Bacteroidales > Dysgonomonadaceae > Proteiniphilum. The sequence continues at coordinate 2,175 of JAISZV010000316.1, forward strand.
GGCGGCATTCATTACTGTTGAGCGCGGGCTGGGTTCTTTGACCCTTGATCTAGTCGCGCAAAGGGCAGGCGTCAGCAAAGGAGGCCTTATACATCATTTTCCCAACAAGCGCGTACTGATTGAAAAACTGTTCGATTACCTGCTTGCTATATTTGAAAGCTCAATCGATGACTATATGGCAGAGGATTCAAATCCTCGCGGCAGATTTTCCAGGGCATACGTGATGGCTTCCGCGTTTCCAAAAAACGAACCGAGTGAAAGCAAACTTCATGGAGCTTTTGCCTTGGCAATGAGCAATAATGAACCGCTTGCGGAAATCTGGCGGAAATGGCTACTCTCTCAAATGGAGAAACACTCTGAAGACACCGGGGCTACCGTAGGCCAAATGGTTCGGTACGCTGCGGACGGCCTCTGGCTGGAAGCCTGTACCGGAACTCAGATCGACGATGCGAAAGTGCGTTCTTCCGTCATTGAACATCTCTTAGAATTGACTTATTCAATTTAATCAAAAAAATTTATGCTAAAGGAGAAATCTGGAATGTTGTTCATAGAAAATGCTTTATCGTTGAAATATCCGCCTCTTGCGATTTTTTACGCGGAAGAACCTCCGGTCGAATCAAAGAAACTTAAACCATTGTGCGTGATGTCTCTGGTGGCGGAAGCCGCAAAAGGGGCGACGGTGGCTTTAAGCAAAGGCGGCTGTGGCTGCCCAGGGGCTGCTTCCGGCTTTTGCTTGGAGCCCCACGACCCTGACAATTTTCCCGGAGGACGCGCGTGCTATTTTCGCTTTTTGTCTATCGGAAACAAGGATTGGGAACAGGGGCGCGCCGTACTTGAACAATTAACAACCTCCGGTGCGCCCAAAATCATGACAGAAGAATTTTCAGAAGGCGAAGGGTTTTTGAAAACACCTGATTTAGTGGAAACTTTTACCGCGAGTGTGCCTTATACAAAGCCCGAAGGAACTTGTGTTGTAATTAAGCCTTTGAAGACTCTCCGGCCCACGGAAAAACCGAAAGTCGTAACTTTCTTGGCGAATCCAGATCAACTGTCGGCGTTGGTTGGTCTTGTCCATTTTACACATCCTCAAGCCGATCATGTGAAAGTTCCCTTTGGCGCTGGATGCCAATGTTTTGGCGCTTATCCCTTTCATGAAGCGGAGCAGGAAGATCCGAAGGCCGTTATTGGGTTGATGGACATTTCAGCTCGTTTCTATTTGGATAAACTTCTCGGCGACGAATTTCTTTCGCTTACAGTACCCTTGAGCCTGTATCGGGAAATGGAGTCAAATGTAGAGGAAAGTTTTTTAACGCGATTTGCTTGGCAATCCATTATGAAGTCAAGAGGCGCGTAACAATCTGAACTTCCGATCAGACCATAAAGGGTTAATGTCGAGGAGGGTAAGGATTTATGTATAACTTAGCGTATAATTGAATTGAATTATAAATTTAGATA
>JAISZV010000007.1 GCA_031284475.1 Proteiniphilum sp.
TCCAAGGGCTCCTCCTCCAGTAATCCCGCCTGCCCGAACAAGAGCGCCTCCACCTGAAACAAGCTGTCGCCATGCCGGCGGATATAATTAAAGGGCAATGAAAGGGCGAGCCGCTCAAATGCATCGCTATTCAGTCCAAATCCAAAATTGCGCGCAAGCAGCACATAGAACACTTCATCCCACGACTGTTGAAAACGATCCAGATGAGTATAGACGTCATTGGTTTTCCGTTCCAACCGTTCGATGGCCAACGCACTGAGGAAAGAGCGTACAAACACGGCCGGCAGGGAAAAAATATGATCCTTGCAGGGAAGAGAGCTATTGCTGTAGATCAGGTAGTCGGCATTTTTTCGCACCTCTTCGGGAACCGACAACTTGCACTGCGGTATCTGTTGTCCTTTCTCGTTCACTACCGCCCTGTTCACTTGCTCCGACAGGTGCAGGATCACCGAATTATACGCTTTATCGGTATGATGCGCATGCCGCTCCCATTCATCGGAAAAGCGGTGTATCTCCACATCCCCGGCCCACACCCTATCGCCGATTTTTATTTTGGCGTTAAAAAAATCGGGGCCGGCATGCAGATTGTGCATACCCGTATCAATCACCTCTATTCTCTGCCCGTCCGTTGTTTCAAGCGAACCGGATGGATAAAGCTTGAACTTCCATATATAATGCAGCAGTTCTTCTTTTTTATAAGGCATAACCGTCAGGTTTAAAACCCAAAAATACGCCTAATTATCCGAAACGCCAAACCGGTTTTTCAAAACAGGCTGCAAAAGAACCGGGAATATGGGTAATTTTGACTAATTTTGCACCGCTCTGCTTATTTTTCGTTTTTATCTTATGCTATCAATCGACGAAAGAACCCATATCCGCCTGCTTATGCAGCAGGAAATAGTCCCCTCCATCGGATGCACCGAACCGGTTGCCGTAGCTCTTTGCACAGCCAAAGCGTGCAGCGTATTGGGAAAGCGAACCGAAAGAATTGAGGCTTTTCTGAGCGCCAACGTGCTGAAAAACGCATTGGGCGTAGGTATTCCTGGAACGGGTATGACCGGCCTGCCCATCGCCATCGCATTGGGAGCATTGACCGGTAATCCGGAAGAAGGGCTCGAATTGCTGAAGCATGTAACTCCCGAAGAGGTGGAACAGGGAAAGCGTTTCATTGAGGAAGGAAGAATAGAGATCCGCCGGCAGACAGGCGTTACCGATAAACTTTATATCAGGGTTCGGTGCAGTGGGGGCGGGGAATCGGCGGTTAGCGTCATTACCGGCAGTCACAACCATTTCACGTATATAGAGAAAAACGGGGAGGCGCTGCTCGATGAACCAACTACCGGAAGCAAAGAAGATAACGCGGGAAACGAGGCGCCGCTCAACTTCCGCACCGTCTACCAATATGCTGTAGAATCACCCATCGAAGAACTCTCTTTTATACTGGAAGCCGCCCGGATGAACAGGAAAGCGTCGGGCGAAGCAACGCTTCACGCCTACGGCCACAATGTAGCCGGCAGCCTGAAAAACAAGAACGGGCTTCATATCTTCGGGGATAACCTGCACACCCGTATGCTGATCTCCACGGCAGGCGCCTGCGATATGAGGATGGACGGGGCCTTGATACCGGTAATGAGCAACTCAGGCAGCGGCAATCAGGGGATAGCCGCCACCATGCCTGTCCTCACTTATGCCGAAAGCGAGTCGTGCAGCGACGAACAACTGATTCGTGCGTTAACAATGAGCAGCCTGCTGATCATCCATATCAAGCGGCAACTCGGCAGGCTTTCGGCCCTTTGCGGGTGCGTGGTGGCCTCCACCGGTTCAAGTTGCGGTATTACCTACCTGATGGGGGGCGCTTATGAACAGATCGTGTTCGCGGCCAAGAATATGATCGCCAATATCACAGGCATGATCTGCGACGGCGCAAAACCCGGTTGCGCATTAAAGATCGCCAGCGGGGTATCGACCGCTGCCTTGTCGGCGATAATGGCAATTGAAAATAAAGGAGTCACCTCCAGGGAAGGGATCATCGACGAAGATATCGACCGGACAATAGAAAACCTCGCACGCATCGGAAACAACGGCATGCAGGAGACCGATGAACTGGTGCTGAATATTATGACAAGCAAATTGGGTTGATGCTGCCGGCAAGTAATGGAGGCTTCTAATAAAATATTGGATCATCTGCAAAGTATGTGCTTGTGAAAGTAAGAAGTATCTTTGTGAAAAAACACTCCGAAAGAGGAGAGAATACTCCGAAAATAGCATGATTGATTAGGACTGCCCACGTTGATGGAAAGGGAGCTTGGCCTGTAATTTTTCCGAACCTTACATATTACTTGATTGCGGATTTAAGGATTATTGTGAATTATTTTTTGAGTAATAGAATCTTTTCCGTATTTCTGTTTTTTTATTCGTGATGAATGACGGAAGATAAAAAAGACAATGTGACTAATGTGACTAATGTAATGATGTAATGAAAATGATGCGGTGATTGAATCATTACATCACATTGGACGTCAGCAATGGAACATTAGTTCAGGTACATTAGCGCCGGCGCATTAACATTGGCACATCGGTACATTAGTCACATTATTCACAGCGGAAACCCCGGAGAAATTCACCGCGTCGCTGATCAAAGGGGGCAAGGTGGTTTTCCGTCCGGGAACAGACCTTAAAACAATGCTGAACAACCTGAAATACGAGAAGGCATAACAGCTTAGTTAGAAAGGTATTCTAAGTATGGGGAAAACGTGGGGGCGTTTTCCCAAAAATCCGGCGGTATCTTTCCCGAAATCCGGGCGGATTTTCCTCAAAACGCGGGCACATTTTTCCTGTAAGATGTACATCTTTTTACCAAAAGGCGTACATCCTTTTTTTGAAAGGTCTATACGATTTCCCCGTAACCTTCGGGCGTTTTCCCCGAAAGGTATTTTTGTTCGCCTTTATTCAATCAATTCTTTGCCTGATGATCATTTTTTCGTAATTTTGAACCGATAAACTTCAATAATGATAAAAACAGATAGCTGTATGAAGAAAGTAGTCTTGATTCGCCACGGCGAAAGCGTATGGAATAAAGAGAACCGCTTTACCGGATGGACTGACGTTGATCTGTCCGAAAAAGGAATAACAGAAGCGCACAAAGCAGGCAAGTTGCTGAAAAAAGAGGGTTTCCAATTTGAAAAAGCCTATACCTCCTACCTGAAAAGGGCGGTGAAAACATTGAATGTAGTGCTCGACGAAATGAACTTAGACTGGATTCCGGTAGAAAAAACCTGGCGGTTGAACGAAAAACATTACGGTATGCTGCAAGGACTGAACAAGGCGGAAACGGCAGAAAAGTATGGCGACGAACAGGTGCTTATCTGGCGCCGCAGCTACGACGTGCCCCCAACGCCGCTTGATAAGGACGACGAACGCTCGCCGTTTCAGGATCCGCGCTACAAAGGCGTCAACGAAAAAGACCTTCCCCTCACCGAAGCGTTGAAAGATACCGTAGAACGCATTCTCCCCTACTGGAACAATACCAT
>JAISZV010000015.1 GCA_031284475.1 Proteiniphilum sp.
ACTTAATTTGTAAAGACCTTGCCAGATGGTCATTTGGTCAAAATCCCTATACACCTGAGCAGACATCTCTTCTAAAGACGATAGCCGATATTTTTTCGGATGCCTGGCATATTTCCTTACCAGATGATAAGTTGTTCATTCTCACATCCTACGATTATTCTACCCTTGTTACAGTGATTCGCAGTCTTCGAAAGAGAGTTGGGTTAGCTGAACTTGCTGTGGCAATACTGATCGCTTTAATCATTGATCACCGGTTGTATTCGGATACTTGCAGATCACCTTCTGAATTTTTCCATCGGAATGGAGAAACAATGGGTATTTCACCTTCGAGTACCAGAGACTACTACAAAAGAGGTATCGCTTTTCTAAGGTACCGAAAAGATATTCTCGAAGGTGTAGATGATATTCCGGGAATACCTCTTAATGAATTTGTTAGTCATCATATGTCAAAGCTTACTCTCTATGAAAGAGCCGTTGCGAAGCTAGGAAGAAAAGAGGCCCTTTGGAATCTTAAACTGACTTTTCGGGAATTTCAGAAAATGTTATCTACTAAAAATCCAACAAATAAAAAACCCCTTAAAACTCTGCCGGAAAAAAACTTATCTGCAAATAGTATTTCTCCTCGGGAAATTATTCATGAAGTGCATGAAACTCAGAAAAAAATGATTTTGGATCTTAACCTTGCACCAAATGAAAAAAGACTCCTTCGAATAATCGCCAAAAATGGTATTATCTACATTATAAAAAAACTCACCGAGGAACAGGTAAACCTGCTTGAAACTCGTCTCCATCAACGCCGTTTACAAGTTTTTGAGAGAAACTTAAAATGTGTCCCCCTTGGAGCCCCGAATAACTCCATTGACCCCCTTAATCCACTCGCAATATCTGACGAATTGTATTCGCTCACAAATATTGACGAGATCATCTTACGCATTCGGGCAAGCATAGCACTTGTAGCACCCGCCCGTCGTACTATTGCCATTATGGTTTTTAGGCTCTATTCTGAAAGACCACAATGGAAACATCCACGGAATGGTGTTGATTATTCCTCTTTTAGAGATTTTGCAATGGAGGAATTAGGATTGGGTGAAGACTATCGTGACTACATCGCTGTTGGACGGGTACTTAAAGACTATTATTACTTTCTTGATGGACTTTCTGATATAGAAACCGAAGATGTTTTTCTTAAATTACGGCATCTTCCAGATGCGCTAAAAACTCATAAAGGAAACGAACCTCTTGTACTCGCACGATTACGTTCTTTATCAGTTCGGGAGTTTAAGCTTTTCTCACTGGAACCTGATTTTGAGATATTATTCTCTAAAAAGCTTACTAAAAAACAACTTGACAAATTTTTTGAGTGGCTTAATCGTACCAGACCGCTTTTTCACTCCGTTGTTCCATGCAATACATCAATTGATTTCATTGAAATATATCATCGAACTGAAGATAATCTCATTGAAAAAACCATGCGAGAAATCATCGAAGAAACCGAACCATCAGCCGCTTTTACTTTACCACCTCCGGTATCATCATCTGGTTTGACCGATGCAGATATTTCACATCAAGTCTTGAATTTACCGATGGTTTAATACTAAAAAGGTTGGCCGTAAACCATAAATATAGCGAAGTAGTTTATTCATCTTCCGGGCAGGAACCACCTCTATATCTTATGAGGGGGTTCCTGTTCAACTTAACACCCACCCGCACCACCTATATAACTTCCTATAACATCCTGCGCGGATAATTCATGCTTTCTTTTTCTATCATGAAATATCAATAATGATCTTAATGATCTACCGCATATAAATTTAGTCTTTATTTTATTTAGTAGGACTTGCCATCCGGTACAAACCGTTAGACCATGAAGGCCTTTGAGCCATAGGATTTCTTCTGTGAACATGCGGTCTAGCGGGCATGTGCCTGGCCGGCAACCAGACAGATTAAGTCCTTGGACTCAAGGGTCTTTTTTCTGTTTAGTACGTAACGATTTGGCTTTAAGATGTTCTGGGTCGTTAAGTGGTCTCGAACCGATCAGGGTGAGCGCAAAAGGTTCTAGCGGTGGAGGCGAAAAGATCGGGCCGCTGAGCGCACGGCATGGTATTGCCGAAATATCCGACTTGTACCGGGAATACCACGATCCGGTATCTCTGGAAGATATAAACAGAGAAGCCCAAACCAACGGTTCTCACCGGTGGGTTGGGGAGGCTTTCTCTAGAACATAAAATATCAGAGTATAAAATAAATATTCTATACTCCTTCATACGTAACTTCTATTCATAATATAAATTCATTCGGAGGAGTTATGTATAACCCAATACCCTACATCGAAGATGCATTAGAATTTTCTACCGAGGCAGACAATCCTTCCCCGCAAGCAATTCTTTTTCCTGATTTTCAGAATGTTCCCAGTTTCCCTTCTGACAATTCTGAAACTCAAGTCAATGAAACCTTCACGATTGACAATCTTTTCAAGGCCAGCTGGGCGGTCTCAAAAATGCTTGAAGCCGAGACCCGCATAGCCCGGCGGACAGAGCTTGCCAGAGAATTCAAAATACGAATTGATGCCTGGCTTGAATCCGCTAATCTTCAGGATAATGATTCAATCTCCTATCTGTCTATCCTTCTGGAACCCTATGTCAAAGATGAAATCTCCAAGCTCCATAAATCCAGAACGCTTAGCCTGCCTACCGGCATAGCATCCCTCAGAAAACTCCCTGACCGCCTGGAAATAGTTAATGTTGACGAAGCCCTGGCCTATTGTGAAACCGAACATCCGGAAGCCGTCATCATCAAGAAAGAACTTGATAAATCCGTCCTTAAGGGCTTGATCCTGAAACAGGCCGAGCCTATTCCCGGCGTGGATGCTGAACTGGGTACGGACAGGCTCTATGTAAAGCCCCTCAAGATACAGGCCGCCTGATCATGCCTGACGCCACCGGCCCCGGCCTACCTGCCGCACCCGTCTGCTTTTCCCACACCCGAACCCAGGCCCTGGCCGATGGCCTTCTCATTGATATATCCGATTTTGCCAAGGAAGCGTTTTTCCGCTGTCCTATGGCCGTATCCGACAGCCTCTTTTACAAGTACCTCTCCCCCGCCTATTCCCTTTTATCCCAGGGGCAGTCCCTCACCAGCCGCATCCAGGCTACCCTTGCCACCCTTAAAACGGCGATTTGCGAAAACCCTAAAGCCCGGCAACTAAGCTTTACCCATTCCTATTTCATGCCCACCGACAGCAAGCCTGTTCCTGTCGAGATCAGTGCAACGCTACATCCCGGCGACGATGGCAAACCGGCTATCACGCTATCCCTGCCAGAGGATAATCATCGGTGGCCCTAAATTTGCCGTCAATCGTTGGTGTTTCGGCCTCTGTTAGCCGCCATTCATCTCTATTCAGCGTCCCGGAGTTGTGTCGTGACTATACCCCTTTCGCACATCCCGTTAAATTTCTCCCGGTGAAGACAGGGAAAAAGAGTGTAAAACCAAATGACTAAAAAAGGAGCAAGCTGAATGACCAGTATAGTATTACAAAACAATATTCATGAGGCGGAGACACGGATAAGACTATGCCGGGAACGGTTTGCAAAAAACCTTGACCTCTCAGGTCTTTGTCTTGATAAAATCCCTGAAACCATTAAAGATATACATTCTCTCACGATTCTCAATTTGAGCGAAAATCATCTTACCAGACTGTCAGATTTTAGTGATACATTACCTGCCACTCTTGAATACCTTGATGTGAGTTACAATAAACTTCCGGTATTGCCGGAATCCATTGGAAACCTCACATCCCTGGAAACCTTGAACGTCCGCTGTAATGAACTTATGGAACTTCCCGAAGCTATCGGAAAGCTCACTATGCTCAATACCCTTGACATAAGCTACAATCGAATTTCGGTGTTACCGGAAAGTATCAACACTCTTCCTCTTGAACATTGTAATGTCCGGGGTAATAATCTTCAAACACTACCGGAAAAAATTGCTGTTCTGGCTCGTTCCAAATCCCTTACACTCTTTGGACATATGGAGCGGATCATAGAATTGACCGGAAAAAACGGTCTCTCAAACGCCTTCTTTTTATCCGCCAAATCACATATTGAATATGTTGCACAAAAATTAAACATCACACCAATTCAGGCAGTATTATTCTCTTATATTGTCGCCGAATACGATAGTACCCCGGTCTCTTTGAATGATATCGCGAATTCCATTGATTGCAGCAAGATTAAACTCATACAATATACCGATGATTTTAAGGAGCTGGAAAACAGAAGGTTCATCCGATCCTGTTCAAACACCAATTCTCATTGGAGCTATAACAGGAGAACGACATACCGTATCCCCCGGGAGGTAACGGATGCTCTCATAAGAAACGAGGAATATCAGCCGGTCAATCAGTCTAATTTATCTATTGACGAACTATTCGCCAGAATGGAACGGCTTTTTGAACAGTGTGTCAAAGATCATGAGATTTCTTATGAAGAATTGTCATCGGAAATCAATCTTTTATTGGATGATAACCGGCGTCTTGATTTTGTAAAAAAAATCAGAGGATATTCTTTACCCGATAATGACATGATACTGCTCTTGCGCTTCTGCCATTATTTCGTCAATATAAATCAGGATGAACTGGATATCCGGTGTCTGTCGGCCATGTATGATTGCCAATCGGACTTTACTGCCCACAAACGAAAATTAAAACATGGAGACCATGCCCTTATAATCCATGGATTTATTGAAAATACCAACAGCGATGGATTTAGTGACCGGGAATCATTCAAATTAACCGATAAGATTAAAAATGAGTTGCTCTCGGAGCTAAAAAACAAAATGCCCCATAACAGCAAGGATATAATTCCGGCGCAAACCATTCAGGAGAAAAACCTATTTTACAACAGGAAAGAAGCGGATCAGATAGGCCGGCTTGTCTCTTTTCTGAACAAGGATTCTTTCAGGGAGATACAAGACCGCCTTATACAAAGCGGAATGCGAACCGGTTTCGCCTGTCTTTTTTTCGGCCCTCCAGGGACAGGTAAGAGCGAAACCGTGTACCAGCTTGCCCGTCAAACGGGACGGGATATAATGATGGTGGACATATCACAAACAAAAAGCATGTGGTTTGGTGAAAGTGAGAGGAAAATCAAGGAAATATTCACCCGCTATCGGAGTTTTGTCGAGAAGTCTACTGTTACACCAATTCTGCTTTTTAATGAAGCGGACGCGGTTATCGGTAAACGGAAAGATGTATCATCAAGCGCCGTAGCCCAGACCGAGAACGCCATCCAGAACATTATCCTTCAAGAACTGGAAAACCTCAAAGGAATACTCATAGCCACCACCAACTTGACGGAGAATATGGACAAGGCTTTTGAACGGCGTTTTCTCTACAAGGTTGAGTTCCAGAAACCAGGCCTTTTGATCCGGCAATCCATCTGGCAGTCAATGATTACGTCCCTATCCAACGATGACGCCCGTGAATTGGCTTCCCGGTATGATTTTTCGGGAGGCCAGATTGAGAACATTGCCCGGAAACGTGCCATTGATTTTGTCTTGTCAGGGACGGAGCCATCCCTGGACAGACTT
>JAISZV010000059.1 GCA_031284475.1 Proteiniphilum sp.
CGGCATTGTAGAACAATACGGCGTGCAGGGGCTGGCCATCGCCACCGTGCTCGCCGGCGTAATGCTCCTGCTGATGGGCTTCCTGAAACTGGGAGCAGTCATCAAATTCATACCTTATCCTATTGTCATCGGTTTCACGAGCGGCATCGCCCTGACCATCTTCTCCACGCAGATAAAAGATTTTTTTGGGCTGGCCACCCCGGCATTACCATCAGAATTTTTTGAGAAATGGGCTGTTTACCTGCGGCATTTAGGTTCTATCAACTGTTGGGCGGCGCTCATCGCTATAACAAGCGTAGCCATTATCGTGATCACTCCAAAAATATCGAAAAAAGTACCGGGCTCACTCGTAGCACTTGTCGTAATGACATTGGCCGCCTATCTGATGAAAACCTGCGGAGGCATTACAAGCATAGAAACTATTGGCGACAGGTTTGTGATCAACAGTGAACTGCCTGATATGGAACAAATACCGCTAAGCCTCGAAAGTATCCGTTTACTGTTCCCCTCCGCTTTTACCATTGCCATGCTGGGAGCCATCGAATCGCTCTTATCCGCTACGGTAGCAGATGGAACAACAGGACACAAACACAATTCCAATATGGAGTTGGTAGCGCAGGGCGCCGCCAATATAATCTCTCCGTTTTTCGGAGGGATTCCCGCCACCGGAGCCATTGCACGTACGATGACCAATATCAACAACGGCGGGAGGACTCCTGTCGCAGGGATCATCCATGCCGTGGTACTTTTGCTTGTCGTCCTGTTCCTGGGCAACCTCACACGGCATATCCCCATGGCTTGCCTGGCAGGCGTACTGGTTGTCGTAGCATATAATATGAGCGAATGGCGCACATTCGCATCGCTCACCAAACAATCGAGATCGACTATGGGCATTTTGATGACAACCTTTCTGCTCACCGTTATTTTTGATCTTACCATCGCCATAGGAGTCGGCCTGATGTTTGCCATTTTCGGTTTTCTGAAAAGACTGAGCGAAAACACGCAAGTGTCGCGTACTACCGGAAGCATTGACCTCGCGAAAGAGGTGGAATCCCATTCCGGCGATATGCAGGAGGAGGTTCTTCACCTGCCTGACGGCGTCGAAGTCTACGAGATCGAAGGCCCTTTTTTCTTCGGAGTAGCCGCCAAATTCGATGAGATAACGCGGGAATTGGGAGACCATCCGCGTATCCGTATCATCCGTATGCGCAAGGTGCCGTTTATCGACTCAACCGGACTGAACAACTTGGAAATACTGTGCCGCCGCTCAAAGAAAGAGAAGATCCGGATCATCCTCTCAGGCGTAAAAGATACCGTGCGCGAGAGCATCGAAAAGTCCGGTATTCCACAGACCATCGGCCGGGAAAATATTTGTTCCAATATTCATCTGGCAGTAGAAAGGGCGTATGCGCTGGATGCGGAACTGAAACAAAACAGCGACCAATCATAAAGGCCAACCGCATGGATAACCGGTACTGCCAACTCACAGATTAGCCACCCGCTACAAAGAAAGAACCGGAGCTTTGCGGTTGGAACATTTCGGACGAGACATTGAAAATCATACGGAAACCCTCATTCCTGTTTTTCGGCCGCTTCAAACAACTCTTCGGTGAACTGAATAAAAAACACGCATTGAACCGGCAGCTTATCCCCTACTTCATCTTGCTCCTTCCGGGTTAAACAACGTTAAATAACAAAGAAATCCTGTTTTTCATGCAGCGTTTTTCCGTTTTACGCATCTGATATAAAAAAAGAGGACAAATTTGTATGAAACAAGCATGTTAATTATTAGCTCCCAAAGTATAACAGGGCAAGTTTCATATACAAAAATGCAACAATCGCATGAAGAAAACAGTATTGACATATAGCTTCGTTTTGATCGGACTTCTCCTGATCATGCCCTCTTGTGACGATAATTCAAAATCGCTGGGAAGTTTCCGTATCAATATCGCCACCGTTATACCGGAGGATCAAAACGCGTACTCGCTTTTGCTGGACGACGGCACACACTTATGGCCTGCTGCCAGCGATGTAAGATACGCGCCAAAAAACAATCAACGCGTCTTTCTGAATTATACCATTCTTTCGGAGAAGCAGGGTGAATACGATCACTATATTAAAGTGAACGATATATGGAATATCCTTACCAAACAGGCTATTGAACTGAATGCGCAAAACGAAGACAGTATAGGCAACGATCCGGTAAAAGCCAAGGCCGTTTGGGTAGGTGGGGACTATCTGAACGTATCGTTCATGTTCAATTACGGCGGCGTCAAACCGCACGCAATCAACTTGGTTAAGAATACGCTTTCTGACGAAGCATCGCCCGACGCAATCGATCTGGAATTTCGCCATAATTCCTATCAAAGCGCACAAACAAGGTTCTATGAAGGATTCATCTGTTTCGACCTGAAACCTTTCAGGGTAGATGACGCCGACTCGGTGAACCTCTCCATTAAAGTGAAAGAGTGGAGCGGAGAAACAACATACGATGTGGTTTACAGGTATAATCAGCCGGCGATGGAAGCAACCACCCGAATGCCCATACCTGTAATATCATCCAATGAATACTATTAAATTATTGAAACCACAATTGAATTAGTTCTATTTCTTATATGACTTTTTGATTTTCCAATAGCCGTAAGGCCTCTGTGAAGAGGTCTTGCGGCTTGCTTTTCCGGTAAACAGATGTTATATGCTGATGGAAAAACTACCTGGCAGCAAACAAGTTGACTTGCTTTTCCGGTAAACAGATGTTATATAGCATATAAAAAATATTTTTATATTTATTTTTTTTATTATATCTTTGCATCGGTATACTATTATAATGAAATTAAAACTCAGGAATAAAACCATAAAGTACAGTAATTTATATCCTGTAAAAGTGAATTTTTACACATAGTAAAGCAACTCTAATATATTGAGTGAGGATTATTTTTACCCGCAATCAGCACAGTTCAGTATGCAGGCAGAGGAAAGATAACAAACTAATAGATAGAACTTAAGAATAAAACATAGTATAGGCATACGAAATATCCGGATCGTTAATTCAAAAAGCAATTAAAAAGGTTTGAAAAAGAGTTATTAGAAACGTGTTTGACAATTTTATAAAATAAAATATCGCCTTTTTTATTTGAAGCATAAGAGCATAATGAATTTTATCAGCATTTATCAATATTTATTATTAATTTAAATCAATGAAGTATGTATACGTATCGTAAGAAATGGAAAAACCTGATATCGAAAAAGATGTTGTTTTTCCTGTTTGTTTTTATTACATCCGTAACCTTACAGGCCCAACAAAGAATTGTGCGAGGTGTGGTTACAGATAACATGAGTGAACCGTTGATCGGAGTAAGCGTTATTGTGAAAGAGGCTTCCTCAACCGGGGTTATTACCGATATCGACGGCGCTTTTTCCATCACTGTGCCGGAAAACAGCACTTTGATATTCTCCTATGTGGGGTTTGCTTCGCAGGAAGTACCCGTTGGCAACCGGACGGAATTGAATGTTATTCTGCTGGAAGACCAACAGATGTTGGAAGAAGTGGTAGTTGTGGGCTACGGCACGCAAAAGAAAATAAACCTCACCGGCGCAGTCGCTACAGTAGGCAAAGACAGGCTCGAAAACCGCTCCGTAACCTCGCTCACGCAAGCGCTGCAAGGAACGGTGGCCAACCTGAACATCTCCACTTCAAACGGAGCTCCCGGTACTGATCAAAGCATCAACATCCGAGGCTATACCGGGATAGCGGTGAACGAAGACGACCCCAATAACGTCAGCGGACGGAGACTTAGATCGGCAGCCCCGCTTATCGTAATAGACGGCGTTCAGGGCGGAGACCTCAGCACGATTAACATAAACGATATTGAGAACATCTCCGTACTCAAAGACGCCGCTTCGGCAGCCATCTACGGATCAAGCGCGCCCTACGGCGTTATTCTCGTTACCACAAAAAAGGGAAGCAAGGGAAAACCGGTGATCACGTATAACAACAATTTCGGACTTTCCCAGCCAATCAACCTCCCGCATTACGTAAACTCGCTCGATTTTGCGCTGGCTTTCAATGAAGTTGCCGACAATTCAAAAGTAGGCGCCATGTTCGACCAAAGTACAATAGACAAAATCAAAGACTACCAAGCGGGAAAAATCACGGATGAAACCGGCCCTAACCCTACCAGCGACGGCTGGTTGTCATGGAACGCCGCATGGGGTAACAACGACTGGTTTGATATTTACTTCAAGAAACAAAGCTTCAGCCAACAGCACAATGTGGGCGTGTCGGGCGCTACCGAAACCTCGTCCTATTACGCCGGTTTAGGCTATACGCAACAAGACGGTCTGTACAATTACGCAAACGACGTTTACCGCCGCTACAATGCTCGTACAAACATGTCTTCCACGCTGAACAGCTGGCTCACGTTCAACTTCCGGGGCGCTTTTTCACGTTCGGAAACCAACCTGCCTTACAGCTATTCGGGTTTTACGGGCAGCTCAGATTATTCCTACGGTTATTTTCACCAGTTAGGC
The DNA here is from genome assembly GCA_031284475.1 of Proteiniphilum sp. Classification (GTDB taxonomy): domain Bacteria; phylum Bacteroidota; class Bacteroidia; order Bacteroidales; family Dysgonomonadaceae; genus Proteiniphilum. The sequence continues at coordinate 4,531 of JAISZV010000059.1, forward strand.
CGTACATTCCCTACCGTGCCGGTTAAAAATCCCGACGGCACTTATTCCGAAGGCGGCGGCATAGGGGCATTCACAGACGGCGGACGCAACAAATCGACCAGCGACAACGCCACGCTCACCGGTGAATTTGTGCTCAACCTTTTACCCGGATGGAACGCTACGCTTAATTATACGTATGACGGCGTATATTATGAAGACAGCAAGCACAAAAAAACCTTCTACATCACAAGACCGAGTGGGGAAAAATATGCACGGGGAAGCACTTCTCCCAATTCGCTCGAACGCAACATGTACAAAAATCAGCATCATACGATCAATGCTTTCACATCGTATGAAAAAAGTATCGGCGAACATTATTTCAAAGCGTTGGCCGGCTTTACGCAGGAATCGTACGACAATCTGAAAATGACCGGTTCCAACGACAACCTTTACACCGACGAAGTACTCTCGTTAAGCGCTACTTTCGGAACTAACCGCAACGCTACCGACGCACTTTCGCAATTAGCCATCCGGGGCGCTTTCGGACGTATCAACTATAGTTTTGAGGATAAATACCTCCTTGAACTGAACGGCCGGTACGACGGTACGTCCCGCTTCCTGACCGATGTGCGTTACAAATTCTATCCCGGCGTTTCGGCAGGATGGATCGTGTCGAGGGAAGCATTTTGGGAACCGCTCCAAGAGTATGTGAACCACCTGAAAATACGGGGATCATACGCCAGCGTGGGCGACCAGGCTTTCACCGATAAATACTACCCGTTTTATCCCGAATTAGGCAGCAACCCGCCCACAAGCACAAACTGGGTTTTCTCCTCCGGACGGGAATCGGCCATCTATCAGCCCCGATTAGTCAATTACGACCTTACATGGATTACAACCAATACGCTTGGGGTTGGCGTAGATATGGCATTCTTCAACAACCGCCTTAATTTCAATTTCGACTGGTATCGCCGCCACGCAAAAGATTTTGCAGGCCCGGGCAAAGAACTCCCCGCACTTTTGGGAATATCTGCTCCTCTGATGAACAATGCCGAAACGGAAACAAAAGGTTTTGAAATCACACTGGGATGGAAAGACAAAATAGGCCAGGTTTCTTACGGAGTCAGCGCAGTGCTTGGCGATTATAAAGGAAAGGTACTCAAATTCGACAACCCTACCAAACTGATTTCCAACATGTGGTATGACGGCATGACGATGGGCGAAATCTGGGGTTATGAAACCGTAGGCCTGTTCAAAGACCAGGCGGAAATCGACGCCACCGACCAATCGTACATCAACGCCAACTGGTATGTTGGAGACGTGCATTACAAAGACCTGAACAACGACAACAAAATCAATATCGGAAAAAATACGGTAGATGATTCGGGCGACCGTAAAGTGATAGGCAACTCCACGCCTCGTTATAACTTCGGTATAAATCTCAATGCCGAATATCACGGGTTCGATGCTACAATCTTTTTGCAGGGCGTAGGAAAGCGGGACATGATGTTTGCCTCCAATGCCAACTATTTCTGGGGCTTCACGGGCGGAGAATGGCAGTCGGCATACTTTACCGTACATACCGACCGCTGGACGGAAGAAAATCCCAACGGATATTTCCCCCGCGCCTACTTCAATACGACAAAAAACTTGCAGCCGCAAACACGCTATCTGCAAAATGCGGCCTACCTGCGCTTCAAAAACCTGCAATTGGGTTATACTATTCCAAAAACATTCACCGATAAGATTAAGTTCCAACGGGCAAGAGTGTTTGTCAATGTAGAAAACCTGGCGACTTTCACCGGTTTGATGAAAATCATCGACCCCGAAATTGTCAACTCCGAGGCCAAAGTATATCCATTGCGGAGAACATGGGCGGGCGGTATAAACATTACTTTTTAATCATCATTAAATGATTCGTAAGATGAAAAAAATTCAATATATAGCAATAGCGGCGCTGATGCTGTTTACAACCGTATCATGCAACGACGAATTTATGGAAAAGCGTCCGTTGGACAAAATAAACGACGGATACTATTGGAAGAGCGTCAATGACTTGAAATTGTACGTTAACAATCTCTACAACAGGAATGATTTGCTGGCCCGTGACGACGGCTGGGCAACAATGGGCCCCCACGGATGGGACGCTACCGACGGTAGCGATACCGAAATCTATTTTAAATACAATACGCGGTTAAATGGCGAAAATACCATACCCGACAACGGCAACGGATGGGGTACTTCCGACTGGGAAGCCCTGCGCGACATTAATTACTTCCTCGACAACTACAAAAAAGTGGAAGAAACGGCCGGGGAAGAGGCCGTGAAACAGTACGTAGGAGAAGCGCTGTTTTTCCGTGCCATTTTCTATTTCGGAAAATTAAAAAGATACGGCGACCTGCCGCTGTCGGCTACCACCGTAACGCCTACTTCCGAAATATTATATCAGAATCGCAGCCCTCGTAACGAAGTGGTTGATTTCATCATGAACGACCTCGACAAAGCCGTTAACTATTTGCCGGCTCGTGGAAGCGGCTCATGGAACGGAAGGGTGACAAAAGAAACGGCAATGGCTTTGCAAGCCCGCATAGCCCTTTATGAAGGAACTTGGGAAAAATACCATGCCAACGACAATTTCAAAGCGGCTGTCAACCAAAGCGCTCAATTCCTCGAAAAGGCCGCCAAAGTATCGGGCGACCTCATAACCCTGTCGGGAACCAACGGTTATCCGGCTTTGGTGGGCGTAGGCGCGGAAAACGGCTACCGTGATTTGTTCAATCAACCGAATTACGACTCGAACAAAGAGGTTATTTTCTATCGTAAATACTTGACCGGAGCATCAACCAACCACTGGTCGGGTTATTCGTATTGCAGCGGCGGACGAGGCGCAAGCAAAAACCTGATAGACTCTTACCTAAAACTCGACGGTACTCCCGTTGCGCCGGGTTACGACGACGCCACGCTGCTGAAAGCGGCCGAAGGGCGAGACCCCCGTCTGGAACAAACCATCCAGATTAATGACGGAAAACATTATGTGTGGGAGCAAGCCAATCCTAAACGCTATTTCATTGCTCCCATTTTCGACGGTTGGGACGGCGACGAATCTGCCCTTACAGGTTATTCGATTTATAAGGGACATAACTTCCGTTATACCAATAGCGGCGATTACAGCGACGTGCGGAACGGGCTTCTCTATTTCCGTTACGGCGAAGTATTGTTGATTTACGCCGAAGCCAAAGCCGAACTGGGTACGATTACGCAGGCGGACTTGGACAAGAGTATCAACAAACTGCGCGAGCGTGTAGGTATGCCGAATATGACGACAAGCGTAGCCATCGATCCGAATTTCGAGTTTGCCAATCTATCGCCGGTTATACAGGCCATACGCCGTGAGCGTAAGGTAGAATTGGCGTGCGAAGGGTTCCGTTCGGACGATATTATGCGCTGGGCCGCCGCCGGCGAACTCATTGCAGGTAAAATACCGGTTGGCGCTAAATTAGCGCAATGGCAAGGTTTCAAGTTTTCGGAACAGCCGTTGGGTGAATCCGAAGTAGGCCGTCAGGAAGCTTTTGAAGGAAGAATTGCCGGATTAGTTACAGACGCCAACGGATATATAAAACCATTCAAAAACACTTTGAATGGCGGCACGGAAGGCTATAAATTCAATGTAAACAGGGATTATCTCTATCCTATTCCTACCAATCAGTTGACATTGAATCCCGACCTGAAACAGAACCCCGGAGGGAATTAAAAAATTGTTCCTCAGCAAACCCAGATTTGTTCCGGCCGGACCAAATCGGG
>JAISZV010000065.1 GCA_031284475.1 Proteiniphilum sp.
CCTGGAACAGCTTAAAAAACTGGGCGCTTCGTGCGACTGGGACAGAACCGCTTTCACTATGGATGATACCCGTTCCGAAAGCGTGCTGAGGGTATTTTGCGATCTGCATGACAAAGGGATGATCTACCGGGGAGTACGCATGGTCAACTGGGATCCGAAAGCCTTGACCGCACTCTCCGACGAAGAGGTGTTTCACAAGGAAGTGACCGGCAAACTCTATTACCTCAGATATAAAATTGAAGGTAGTCCCAACGGGGCTTACGCGGTAGTCGCCACTACCCGCCCCGAAACAATCATGGGTGATACGGCCATGTGCATTCATCCCGATGATCCTAAAAACACACGCCTGAAAGGCAAGAAAGTGATCGTTCCGTTGGTCGGACGCGCTATTCCCGTTATTGAAGACGATTATGTGGATATAGAATTTGGCACCGGTTGCCTGAAAGTAACGCCGGCGCACGATGTGAACGACTATATGTTAGGAGAAAAGTATAACTTACCCTCTATCGATATATTCAATCAGGACGGTACTCTCAACGAGAACGGAGGCCGGTATGCGGGAATGGATCGTTTTGAAGTACGCAGGCAGATTGAAAAAGACCTGAAAGAGGCCGGGCTTCTGGAAAAAGTGGAACCCTACACCAATAAAGTAGGTTTTTCGGAACGCACCGATGTACCTATCGAACCCAAACTGTCGATGCAGTGGTTCCTGAAGATGAACGACCTGGCACGTCCCGCTATTGAAGCTGTGGAAAACGGAGTCATCCGCTTTTATCCCGAAAAATACAAGAACACCTACCGCCATTGGATGGAGAATATCAAAGACTGGTGCATCAGTCGCCAGTTGTGGTGGGGACATAGAATACCAGCCTGGTTCCTGCCGCAGGGAGGTTATGTGGTGGCCATGACCCGCGAAGAGGCCTTCAAAAAAGCGTTGCCGAAGGTGGATTATCCGTTGACAATCGACGACCTGAAACAGGACGAGGATGTGCTCGACACCTGGTTTTCCTCGTGGCTGTGGCCGATCTCGGTATTCGACGGCGTCAACCGTCCCGATAACAAAGAGATTACCTACTATTACCCCACAAGCGACCTGGTAACAGCGCCCGAAATCATTTTCTTCTGGGTAGCCCGCATGATCATGGCCGGATATGAATACCGCCGGGAACCTTGCTTCCGGAATGTCTATTTCACGGGGATCGTACGCGATAAACTGGGTCGAAAGATGTCCAAATCGCTCGGCAACTCACCCGACCCCATCAAACTGATGGAGAAGTACGGGGCCGACGGCGTACGAATGGGGATGTTGCTCACTTCGCCGGCTGGAAACGACCTGCCTTTCGATGAATCTATGTGCGAGCAGGGACGCAACTTCAACAATAAAATATGGAACGCTTTCCGCCTTATCAAAGGATGGGAAACCGACGAGAATATACTCCAACCGGAAACGGCCAAAATTGCAGCCGAATGGTTCCAAAGCAAACTATCCGAAACCATTGCGGAGTTAGATGACCTCTTCTCCAAATACCGCCTCTCGGAAGCGCTGATGTTACTCTATAAACTCTTCTGGGATGAGTTTTCGGCCTGGTACCTCGAAATGATTAAACCGGCCTATCAACAACCTATCGACGCAGAAACATATAAGGTAACGCTGCATTATTTCGACGCCCTGATGCGCCTGTTACACCCCTTTATGCCGTTTATTACCGAAGAGCTGTGGCAGGCTCTGTACGACAGGAAAACGGGTGACAGTATCATGACCTCTCTTCAACCGCAACAGTCCCCGGTAAACAAAACATTGCCGGCCGATTTTGAAACGCTGAAAGAGATAGTTGCCGGCGTGCGTACCATCCGTTTAGAGAAGAATATCCCCAACAAGGATGAACTGGAGTTGCAGGTAACCGGTAAACACAACCATCAATACGACAGCGTAATCTCCAAGATATGCCGTCTCTCCTCCGTCTCATCGGTTCCCGAAAAGCAGGCGGGAGCGTCAACCTTCCTCCTGGGAGCTACGGAATACAGCATCCCTCTGGCGGACAAAACGGATGTGGAAACCGAACTTCAGAAACTGAAAGCGGAACTCTTCTATACCGAAGGATTTTTGCAGTCGGTATTGATGAAACTGAGCAACGACCGGTTTATGCAGAATGCCAAACCGGAGATCGTGGAGAACGAGCGAAAAAAACAGGCCGACGCCGAAAGCAAAATCGCCTTGTTGAAAGAGAATATTGCAGCGTTGGAAAAATAAGAATACGCCTATAGCTTTTCATACTCTATATACCGGGGTTCTGTCCGGTATCTTAAACTCTCAAACACGGCTGGATAATGAGGGATGCCTTAGCGTATATTCTGCCTTACATCGCTTCCCAAATGGGAGAAGGGATGATCGACTTCAAACCGGTTTCCGGTGGGGATATATCTTCGGCATACCGCGTTGAAGCGCTAAAAGGACAATATTTCCTGAAAGTAAACAACGCTTCCTTCGCCCTGGAAATGTTCCACGCGGAACAGAAAGGATTGCAAGCGGTTGAAAGGACAAAAACAATCGCTGTCCCTCATGTACGCTTGGTAGATTCCATTGACGGGCAAGCCTTTCTCCTGATGGATTTTGTGGAAAGCAAACACCCGGCTCCCTCCGATTACCAACGTCTCGGTGCACAACTGGCCGGATTACACCAATGCTCACAAGCAGACTTCGGATTTCCGTCCGATAACTTTATCGGCAGGCTGCCGCAAAGCAACCGACCGCATGGCGAATGGGGCGAATTTTATTGGTTTGAACGCATTCTTCCTCAACTTCAATTGGCGCTCAAAGCCGGATTAATACAACCACAGATGATACCGGAAGAAGAGAAAGCAGTCTCCCTGTTCCGGGAAATTTCCGGCGATGTGAAGCCTTCGTTGTTGCATGGCGACCTATGGGGCGGAAATTACCTGATCGCAACGGACGGAACGCCTTACCTTATCGATCCCGCCGTTTATTACGGTCACTCTATGGTTGATATTGCCATGAGCCGCCTCTTCGGCGGTTTCGGCGCAGGATTTTACGACGCCTATCACGAGATTATCCCCAAACCGGCTCATTACGATACCCAAATCGAATTGTATCAACTCTACTATCTGCTGGTACACCTGAACCTCTTCGGCAGCGGCTACTATTCCGCCGTTGCTTCCATCCTGAGAAGATA
>JAISZV010000107.1 GCA_031284475.1 Proteiniphilum sp.
ACAGAACTACGCAAAAATATGCAAATCATTGAAAAAGAATCCACTAACAATATGTAAGGGACATTTTCCTGTTTTTTCAAACTATCCCCGAATTTGTCCGTGAAAAGTGCTCCAAAACGCTATTTTTTGCATTGTCCCCTAAAACAAAAATCCCTGTAAACGTCTAATTTACAGGGATTTTCTTGTTTTTGCCATCTTGCTTGGCGGAGAGAGAGGGATTCGAACCCCCGGAAGCTCTCACTTCAACGGTTTTCAAGACCGCCGCGATAGACCACTCTGCCATCTCTCCTTGCATTTCTCCTGAAAATGCGAGCGCAAAGGTATAATTATTTTCGGAAAGAAAAAATAGCCAACTCACATTATTTTCCCATGATTTCAAAAAATCAATTATTCATTGTATCTTTGCGCAAACTAGTAAACTATTCATGTTATTTACCGAACTTCCACTTTGCGATGTCCTACAGGATGGCCTGCAGGCGATGAACTTCAAAGAGACCACCCCTATACAGGAACAAGCTATTCCCGTCATCCTTGAAAAAAAGGATGTGATTGCCTGCGCCCAGACCGGAACGGGAAAGACAGCCGCTTTCTTGCTTCCCTTATTAAATAACTTACAGACAGATACACACGACGAAAATAAGATCAACGCCATCATAATGGCGCCCACCCGTGAACTGGCTCAGCAGATAGACCAGCAGATGGAGGGTTTCTCCTATTTCACCCCTTTCTCTTCGGTCGCAGTGTATGGCGGTAACGACGGAGATGCGTGGGACGTACAGAAAAAGGGCCTACTGAGCGGCGCGGATGTGGTAATCGCCACGCCGGGAAGACTTCTGTCGCATATCAATCTCTATAATATCGATTTTTCGGGAGTAAAGTATTTTATTCTCGATGAAGCGGACAGGATGCTGGATATGGGATTCCATGACGATATCATGAAGATTGAAAAACTACTTCCGAAAGAACGGCAAACCGTCATGTTCTCGGCTACCATGCCACCCAAAATACAGCAACTGGCAAAGAGCATCCTGCGCAACCCGGTGGATATTACCATCGCCATTTCCCGGCCACCCGAAACAATCCTTCAATCGGCCTATATTTGCCACGAGTCACAAAAAATCAATATTGTAAAGTATCTCTTCAAAGAAAAAGCGCCCAACAAGGTAATCCTCTTTTCAGGATCGAAACAAAAAGTGAAAGAGATTGCCAAAACATTAAGTCATATGGGATTGTCGGCAGGAGAGATGCACTCCGACCTCGACCAGTCACAACGCAACCATGTAATGCATGAGTTCAAAAACGAACGGGTGAATATCTTGGTGGCAACGGATATTGTAGCCAGAGGTATTGATATTGATGATATTACACTGGTAATCAACTTCGACGTCCCATACGATGCGGATGATTACGTGCACCGTATCGGGCGTACGGCGCGGGCCGGCGATTCGGGTATGGCCATCACCTTTGTATCGCCCGGCGAACAATACCGTTTCTCAAAAATAGAACGATTCCTGGGAAAACAGATATACCGGATCCCTATTCCGTCGGAATTGGGCGAAATGCCGGAGTATAGCCCTGTCCGCGACAACAGAAGGGGAGGCGCATCCGCTCGCTCATCAAAAGGAGGGGGAAGAAAGGGAACAGAAGCAGGGAAAAAAGGCGGAAAAGCGCCGGGAAGACCGGATCGGTCTGATATACCGGGAAAATCGGAAACACCGGAGGCGCTGGGAAAATCAGAGAGTCCGGAGAAATCCGAAAGAACAGAGAGATTAGAAAGGTCGGGAAGGTTAGAAAAGCAGGGGAGGCCGGAAAATTCCGGGAGTTTACAACAAAACCAGTCGCCTCGTTCCGAAAAGGAACCACGGGAAGGACAAGCCCGGAAACAGGGAGCGCATAAGAAACAACGAACACCTAAAAGAGAAGAAGCTCCACTTCAGCAAGGGTCACCCGAGAAACAAGGAGTGTCCGAAAGACAAGAATCATCCGGTAAACAAGGAACATCCGAAGGACAAGGAGTATCCGGAGAACAAGGATCATCCCGGAAACAAAGAAACCCACAAGCGCCTCGCAAGCAAAGAGCGTCGCAGGATTCCAATTCACCGGCGGCAGATGTTTCAAGGAAAAGACCGGCTACGGGGGATTCTCCAAATCCGAAAGGAATAGCGCGCCCGAAAAGAGCAGTACCCTCGCAAAAACCTGATCCTGCTCCGGAACAAACCGTCAAAACCGATAAACCGAAAAAGAAATGGAGTTGGTGGCCGTTCGGCAAGAAATAGCGAAACCGGTTGGTTACACTGCTTTCTGTTCCAATTGAATGATCTCCATCCCCCGAAGGATGGCCTCTTCATTCATGGGCAGAAGTTTATGATGCCGTTCGGGAAGAGACTTTTTCAGGCCTTTCATCACATTTTCAACATCCACCATAGGCGAGATCTTGAGTAATCCTCCCAATACGATCATATTGAACACCTTGGTATTGTTCATTTTCATCGACTCGTCCATTGCATTGATGCGGAACACGTTAATATCATCCCGTTCCACTTTCTTGTGAATACCGTACCCGTCGTAGATCAACGCCCCGCCCGGTTTTACCTTATCCTCGAATTTTTCGAGCGAGGGCTGGTTCAACACAATCGCAATATCATACTTGTTGACCACAGGCGAACTAATGGATTCATCCGAAATAATGACCGTAACATTGGCTGTTCCGCCCCGCTGTTCGGGCCCGTAGGCCGGAAACCACGACACTTCCTTGTCTTCCATAATCCCCGAATAAGCAAGTATCTTTCCCATCGAGAGCACACCCTGCCCTCCAAAACCTGAAATTACTATTTCCTGCAGCATTATCTCTCTATTTGTTGTAAATGATTACGGGTACATATACCGTTGCCGTTTGCATTTCTTGTCTTTCGCACAGCGTCCGGCAGTTCAATTAATCTAAATATTCTTCAAATCGCCAATGGGGAATACAGGGAACATATTTTCCACCATCCAGTTGTTAGCTGCCTCCGGCGTCATTTTCCATCCCGCATTACAGGTAGAGACCACTTCCACGATGGAAGTACCTTTTCCCGCCATAGAATTTTCAAAAGCAAGTTTGATCATCCGCCTTGTCTTTTTTACTGCCGTCGCCGTATGTACGCTGACGCGGGTAGCAAGGCAAACGCCATCGAGCAGCGCCAGCATATTGAGCATCTTCAAGGGGCCGCCCGTCGTTTTCACATTGCGGCCGTCGGGGCTGGTTGATGTAACCATATTGCTTAAGGTAGTAGGCGCCATCTGCCCTCCGGTCATTCCATAGATACCGTTATTGATAAAGATAATGGCTATATTTTCACCCCGGTTGGCGGCATGGATGGTTTCTGCCGTTCCGATAGCAGCCAAGTCTCCGTCGCCCTGGTAAGTGAATACCATTCGGTCGGGCAGCAACCGTTTGACGGCTGTAGCCAATGCCGGAGCGCGTCCATGCGCAGCCTCCTGCCAGTCGATATTGAGGTATTTATAGGCAAAAACGGCGCATCCCACCGGAGCGATACCGATGGTTTTTTCCTGTAAGTCCAATTCTTTAATCACCTCTGCAATCACCTTATGCACCACGCCGTGAGAACATCCCGGACAATAGTGCATGTGATTTTCGTTCATCAGTGCCGGTTTTGCATAGACCAAATTTTCAGGATTTACTATATCGTTTACATTCATACGAATTATTTTATTTTTTGAAATAAAGATTCACTTTTTAGAGAATCTGTATATAAGATAAAACAAAATGGCAGCTCCGCCAAAATACCAGGTGAGTTTCATATCCTGATTAGAGGAAAAATAGACTATTATTGTTGCCAGAAATGCAAGCAAGAACAACACCATGAATATATTCCTTATTTTGATATCCATATTTTGTAATTTTAATAGAGTTTATATCGAATAAGATTTTACGTATATGGTTGTCAATTATCTTATCCTTTAATCAATATAGCGTTTAATCTATTTGACTACTTTTTCCTTTAAAGCATCAAGTACGCCGTCGGGCGTGGGCACGATTCCGCCTAAGCGCCCGTAGTGCTCCACGGGTACTTTTCCGTTTGCCGCAAGGCGCACATCCTCCACCATTTGTCCGGCATTAAGCTCCACGGTGAGCATACCTTTCACTTTACCGGCATAACCGTGCAGTATCTTGCCGGGGAAAGGCCACAAAGTGATGGGCCTGAGAAGTCCCGCCTTAATTCCTTCTTCCCGCGCCATTTCAATAGCCTTCAAACAGATACGGGCCGCAGAACCAAAAGCGACCAGCAGGTAGTCGGCGTCATCGCATTTCACCTCCTCATAAAGCACCTCATTCTCTTCCACAACGCGGTATTTCGCCTGGAACCGCTCGTTATTCTTCTCCATCAGCGCCGAATCGAGTTCGAGAGAAGTGATAATATTGGGTTCCCTGTCAGGCGTTTTTCCGAGGGTTGCCCACGGGCATTGCTCCCTGATCTCCTGATCGGTACGCCTGCGACGGAACCCGGGCAGTTTTACCCTCTCCATCATCTGCCCAATCACGCCATCGGTCAGAATCATGGCCGGATTGCGGTACTTAAATGCCAGATCGAAACCAAGCGCTACAAAGTCGGCCATCTCCTGCACAGAATTGGGTGCAAGCGTAATAAGCCTGTAATCGCCATGTCCTCCCCCTTTCACTGTCTGGAAATAGTCGGCTTGCGAAGGCTGAATAGTTCCCAAGCCGGGGCCGCCCCGCTGTACATTCACTATCAGGCAGGGTAATTCAGCGCCCGCCATATAGGAGACTCCTTCCTGCTTCAGGCTGATACCCGGACTGGAAGAGGAAGTCATGGCATATTTACCGCAGGCGGCGCCGCCATAGACCATATTGATGGCCGCCACTTCGCTTTCGGCCTGCAACACCACCATCCCTGTCGTTTTCCAGGGAGCCATCTCCATAAGCGTTTCTATTATTTCGGACTGGGGGGTGATAGGATAACCGAAGTAGCCGTCCACCCCGTAGCGAATGGCTGCATGGGCAATGGCTTCGTTTCCCTTCATCAAAGAAATTTCTTCTGACATAATATTAGTTTGTTACTATTCTCTTCCGGCAAATGATCATAACACTTTCTTCCGATAGACTGTTATACACCCGTCGGGACATACAAATCCGCAGTTCGCGCATCCGATACAATCATCGGGATTCTTCATATACGCATAATGATACCCGCGGTCGTTCACTTCGCGCGGCTGTAAATCGAGCGTATCGGTAGGACACTCCACCACGCAGAGATTACAACCCTTGCAGCGACCAATATTTACCTCTACATAACCCTTGAGTTTAGCCATTATTAGATGTGGTTTTTAATTGTCGGCTACAAAAATAACAGTTGTTTTCCAAGAACTCAATTTTTCCATGTTAATTTTTTACCTTATTCCGATAATTAGCAGGTTAAACGCACGAAATGATGTAATCAACGCCCGGTAGCCGCCGTCCCTGAACGTAATATCCGAATGACGGTGCAACGGTTAATCTTTTATGTAATAAACATTATATTGATTAATGAATAGATATTTGACAACCATGTATATAAAATATTATTCGGTATAAAGCTCAATTTTTTTGTATTTTTCTTTGCGGATAAAATGGTTTTTGTGTTTCATTATATATGCGTACGCATCAACTAACAAAGAAAAGGGCTTTTTTTAACAATATGTTATCCGGTATCAACCGTAGCAAATCAAAAAAACCGGCTCATTAGCGCATTGATACATTGGTACATTGCTTCTCGTGTCTAAATTTTTAACGAGCGGTGGCCAAAATAGATATAGGGCTTAATTTCCTTGGCGACTCAGACGAAGCGGCAGGGCTCAATAATTTCCTCTTAGAAGAAATTTACCTCTACAATGCTAACGATAAATTGCAGATATCCCCCACGGCGGGAACCTTAGACGTTAGCGGCACGGCGGCGAAGGTAAAGGCCCCGTCCGTTCCGGATGATGCGGAGGTGTTTGGCGAACCGGAGGTGAGCGGCGGTGAAATAACCCCCATTTCGTATGCCCGGCGCACATATAATCCCAACGGGTATAAGAGTTTTATGAGCGAGATATACCTTGCCGAACATGAAACGATAATAATGTGCTAATGTGAATAATGTGCCAATGTGAATAATGATTTAAAGGGAATAATGAAACGAATGTGAAACGATAATAATGTGCCAATGTGAATAATGTAATGATTCAAATAATTATCAATTATCAATTATCAATTGTCAATTGTCTAAAATGATGTAGCGGTTTGGGTGGAGATTTTTAGTTCCGGTTTTCGGTCTTGGGAAAAAGCTTTTTA
>JAISZV010000175.1 GCA_031284475.1 Proteiniphilum sp.
CTCAAAAAAATTTAAAAATGATGGTAGTGGGAGTTAATAAGGATTGACTACATACGTTGCTGCGTCGAGCGCGTCGCGCAGCGATTTCCCTGGAACGAAACGGATGTTCAGGCCTTTAATGTTGTGTGCGCCTGTCGTTTCTTTGCTGTCGCTGCTTTCGCTTTTGCACGTGAGGTGAAACGAGCCCCACTCGCCGATCTGAACGCTGTTGCTTGCCAGCAGGTTGCGTATCAGCACTTTTTCGAGTTGTTCGAGCGCCATTTCAGCTTCTTTCCGGTTGAGCGTGGTTTCGTCGGCAATTTCTTTTGCCACATCGCGTTCGCTTACTTCTTTAATACGTTTCAGCACCGGGTATCACTTTTTCTTTGTGCGGTCTTGAGGATTCGCTCTCTCCACACAGTTGAAAACTACAGGCGGAGAATAATTTTCGGGCAACAGGCAAAAAAATCCCGGCAAGCAGGTGTCAAATCCCGGCTTTGGAGAAACAAAAAGGGTTGTCCCAAAATGAAAAAGGGTTCTCTGAGAAACAAGCTCCGACTTCCGGAGAAAACAGTCTCAATGATTATCATGAGAACAGGCGTTTATGACCGAATTACAGGGCAAAAACCGCCCCGTGGTGAAATAACAGGCGACGGGCTGTTACTTAAATTTCGTGCGTTTGCCCTGATTCTTCGCTTTTTCTTTTAAAATAATTTGTTGTTACGCTAACATCACATACATAACATGTACCCTTTTCGCACTACGGATATGATCTTCAACGACCTGTCCTGTTGCAACGCGCGCCGCAGATAAGTTATCTGTACATTCAGCGCGAGCGAATTGGTGTAATTGTCGGCGCCCCAAACCGTATCGAGCAAGACGCTGCAATGCCGATTCCGTTGTCCGTTTACACGTCGCAACTGGACATTCGTCCGCGGGAATTTTTGATTTGTGTGAGAATGAGCTTCTAACCCCTAAACATAGATACTGTTTTGATAATCCGGAATTTGTTTTCTAAAAACGGCCCGTTCCTGCCATGCACAGGGATTGCCGGGGCGCTCTTTCGCGATGGGCATGACCACAAGATTTCATCAACTATTCCGCTTTACCCTCCATATTTGCCATGAATTTACCAAGTTCTGCCACAGCACATACATTCCGGGGCCGAGCGTGGCAAGCGGATTCAGGTAAGTTTGTGTGAGCCAGATGGCGAGTACCGTGTTTTTCTGTCCCAACCCCTGCCCGCCGGCTACGGTTTGTCCGAAGCGCGTGCCGATCATCCTTCCGAAGTAGAACTGCAAGAGACAGATCGCCAACGATACGGCGGCGATAATTATCTCCAGCAGATAATGCCCATTTCCCTGTAACCGTACGTAGTAAGTGATATTGCCGATTACAATGGTGAGGGCGGCTGCCCAGAGATAGAAAGAGACGATTTGCGCCGATTGAATTTTCCGGTGTGCCTGGGGAGCGGTCTTCCTCAGCAATAACGCCAGCAGGAACGGCAAGACAAGAATAGGGATAACGCTGCGGAAGATATGCCAGAAGGAGGCCGCCAATGAAACGGTATCGCCGCTCTTTCCCACCAAAGACAGGAAAACCGGCGCAATAAAAGCTACGGAGAGATTGCTGATAATGGCGTAGGCTGCGGTCTCCGCAATGCTGCCGCCCAGCATCCCCGCTACAACGGGCGCAGAGGTAGCCGTTGCCGTCAGCATACAGATCATAGCCGCCTGTGCAAGAGTCTCGTTGAACGGACGGAGCGCCAGATAGATAAGCGCGCTTCCTACATATTGGATGGCGAGCAGGATATAATGGAATTTGCTTAACCTTAAATCGCTCCACCGCACACGGCTGTAAGTGATAAAGAGCATCATCGCGAGCAGGTAAGGGATCACGGGAGAGAGTACCGATAATTGCCTGTGAAACACAATTCCCAAAGTCATCGCGATGGGGAGCAGGTATTTCTCAATATATTTGCGCATACTGTTTGTAATTGTTTTTGGAGTGCGTGGCGGCAGGGGAGCGCACGTTCGCCGTTACCGGCAACCCGGACGAAGAACCGCGCGAAGCGGCGATCAGTTGTAATAGCTGTCCGGTGTGGTGGAAGCGTCCGACTTCCGGTGCATATCTTTGAAGTAGATGTCGGTCATCCACTGTTTACCGCCGAGCACACAACCTGATATGAACCGTTCGATTTCCGGCAGAAATTCCCGCATGGGATATTCCGATACCTCGTGTCCCACATCTTCCATACTGAAGAAGATATAGGGATAGCGTTCGCTCCTGAATTTTTCCGCCAGCGGCTTCGACCCGAACATACCCAGGTTGAAAAACCGCACCTTGTTATAAGGCACTAATTTATCTGCGCTGCCATGAAAGAAAAGAGTGGGAGCGGGAGGTTGCGTGTAGGAGGGCGTCCCCTCGGTACTGAAAATAGCGCCGGCGAAGGAAATCACACCTGCGTAGCGGAAATCTTCCGGCAACGTATCCGCAGAAGGATGGTTATCCCTTTCTTCGTAGTCGGCCTGTAATACGGTAACTGCGCCCGCGCTCGACCCGCTGATGATAATGCGTGATGGGTCGATATATAGTTCCTTTGCATTTTCCAGCAGGTAGTTAGAAGCCGAATAAAGGTCGGCAACCGCCAGGGCGATAGCGTTGCGTAACGGTTTGTTGTTGAATACTCCCGGCGCTTTTTGTCCCTTCATTCCCAGGCGGTAATCAATGGAAACCACCGTAAATCCTCTGTCTGCAAAATAATTGAAAAAGGGAATATAAATATCCTTATCCCGTATGCCTTCCTTAAAACCGCCGCCAAAGACAAAAAGCAGGCAGGGTTGCGGCTGCGGGGACGCGGAGCCGCTTTTATAAATATCCATCTTTAGTTCTTCCCCAGCCTTCACGGCGTAAAGGCGCGTCTCTTTCCGTACTGTTTGGCCGGAGAGGGTTATTGCCAAAAAGAACAGGACTAAAGGTAATAATATCTTCATATTCAGTTATTGTTTAATCTCTTTAGGTCTAATTTCCTGCCGCTTGCGACAAGAAACGTCCGCTTGCGGCGGGATAGTTCATTTGTTATGTGAAGCGCGAACAACGGGAAACGAGCTACGATGAAATAAAACCGGTAACTAATTTCAGTACTTCCGCTTTCGCCTGATCATAATCTTCGTTGAGTACCGTCACGTCGAAATGTGGCGCGAAGCTCATCTCATATTCCGCTTTTGCGAGGCGGTGTTCGATCACTGAAGGAGAATCGGTTCCCCGCTTTTCGAGCCGTTCGCGCAGTGTTTCCACCGACGGCGGCATTACGAAGATGCTCAGGGCGCGGTCTCCGTAAATTTTTTTAATGTTCAGTCCGCCGATGCAATCCACGTCAAAGACTACGTCCAATCCTTGGGCGAGAATACGGTCAACTTCGCTTTTCAGCGTACCGTAGAATTTGTCTTTGTACACTTCTTCATATTCGAGAAACTCATTGTTGGCAATGCGCCTGCGAAATTCTTCCGGCGTGAGGAAATAGTATTCAACACCGTTTTTCTCTTCTCCGCGAGGCTTGCGGCTGGTTGCCGAGACAGAGAAGCGAACGTCCAGGCCCTGCGCCAGTAAGAATCTTACCAGCGTTGATTTACCTGCACCCGAAGGCGCCGAAAAGATGATTAGTTTGGCCATTATTATTCCGTTTTCCGGTGTAGAAGCCCACAGCCTTACCCATAACCGGGAACCTGAGCGTGGACCCCCACAACTTTACCCGCAGTATTACCGGGAGCCTGGATGTGAACCCCCACAGCTTTGCCGGTAGTTATAATATATTCAGAACCTGCTCTTTCATTTGTTCCAACTCATCTTTCATCTGTACCACGATCCGTTGCATATCCGACTGGTTAGACTTTGAGCCGAGGGTATTAATTTCGCGTCCTATCTCCTGGGCGATAAATCCGAGTTTTCTCCCCTGGGGTTCTTCCTCTTTCAGCATGGCGGTGAAATAGTCCAGATGATGCGCCAGACGGTTTTTTTCCTCGTTCACATCTAATTTCTCGATGTAATAGATAAGCTCTTGTTCAAATCGGTTTTTATCGTATTCGATTCCTTCCAGGCTGTTCAATCCTTCACGAATACGGCTTTTGACTTTATCTACCCGTTCTTCTTCAAAAGGTTCCACGGCTTCCAGCAGGGCGCGGATATTGCCTATCTTCTTCGCCAATACCTGTGCCAGCATCTCTCCTTCCTGTCTGCGGAAAGCGATGGCGTCGTCCACGGCACGGTTGACGGCCTCTTCAATCATGTTCCACTCCTCATCGCTCAGTTCTTCCTGTTCCTGTTTTATCACATCCGGAAGCCGCAGCAATACCGGAAACCATTCCTGTGGTTGGGGTATATTCAATTCATCCGCCAGGCCTGCAATTTCCCGGTGATACTGGTGCAGCACATTGTGGTCAATTTTCGACGTTACATCTTTGGCAATCACCTCCACATTCATGGAGAGATCCACTTTTCCCCGCACCAGACGATAGGCGAGTGAATTTCGCAAAGCTATTTCTTTTTCCCTGTAAGCGGACGGGAGGCGCGTAAACAAGTCAAATTGCTTACTGTTTAACGACTTTATCTCAATTATTATTTTCTTGTTCGGGAGTTCTGCCGCGGCTCTGCCGTATCCCGTCATTGAATGTGTCATCTTTTTTAGACGCAAAGGTAGGGATTTTCAACATATCTCGACTTGTTTGCGCGGTGAAAGTTACGGAATAGCGCTTATGCATTCTCCATTCGCTTCTTTTTGAACTCCTCCTCTTTCTGGCGGCGGTCGCTCCTGTCTTGTTCGTCGGCCAACAGGAGGAGTTTGCGCGCTTCCGCGAGATTAAATATAAGAAGTACGATACATGCCGCGGAGGCGAGGTATTGTATGGAGTCCGGAACAAATACCTCGAAAGTGATAATTGCTCCCAGTATTGTCCGTACTTCCGTCGGGCCCAGGATGCCTGAGTCGATAGAATACTGGCCGCTGATTTTATACCGTAATTGCGCTGTGATCATTTCCCATCCGTACAGGACGACGAAGAAGAAGCCTGCATATTTCCACCATCCGGGCGCGTAAATCGTATAACCGAGCCCGATAAGGAAAGTCCCGATCCAGTCCACGGTTACGTCGAGTGAAAAACCATACCACTTGCGGGGCGTGTTACGGTAGTATGCAAGCCGTCCGTCGAGCGAGTCTCCTACCCAGTTGATAATGAATCCGAGAAGGGATAGCAGTAACCAGTAACGGTTCATGAAAGCCCCCATCACAAAACTGGCGGTTACCATCAGGTTACCAAAAAAACCGATTGCTGTAAGCCCGTCGGAAGAAATCCAGGAGGGTATTTTCTGTACCAGGTAAGCAATGGTTTTCTGTTCCCACTCGCGGAGTATATTCGTTCTCTGGCGGTCACTGGCGATAAGCCTGAGTGATTTTGCCATTTCTCGCTTATTGTTTTTCATAAGACCGACATTTTCTTTTATTTATAATTCCTGGATGGGCGATATTCACCGCCTTTAAACGTGCGGTACATTGAGCTGCACCCGTAATTGATTACAAATGTAGTCAATTAATTTAATGTTGCGATTTTGTTACGAGAAAAATTAGTTTAATTTTATGAAACGGGCGTGATAACCGTTTTCACACAAGAACATGAGTAAACGCAAGTTCCATATAATAGCATTGAAAATAAATAAATTTAGTCATACGAATAAAAAAAGCCGCTCCCGGAGGGAACGGCCTTTATAAAGTCGAAAATTGCGCTGTTATTATTCGCCGATTTCGTTTTCGTCGGCAGGAACAATCAACTTATACCCTTTACCGTGAATATTGATAATTTCGATATTGGGTTCCGGTTTCAGCAATTTACGCAACTTTGTGATATACACGTCCATACTGCGCGCATTGAAATAGGTATCCTCTTCCCATATCTGTTTCAGGGCATGGTTTCGTTCCAGTATCTCATTCGCGTGTGCGCAGAGGAGCGAAAGCAATTCGGATTCTTTGGTGGTCAGTTTTGTCTGGGCCTCTCCAATAGTGAGAACTTGCTTTTGCGTGTCGAACGTCATTGTGCCGAAGCTGTAGACTTGCTGTTCTTTGCTCTTTTTGCCTTTCACACGGCGGATGATCGCTTCGATACGAAGCACCAGTTCTTCCATGCTGAACGGTTTGGTAATGTAATCGTCGGCGCCTGCTTTGAATCCTTCCAACACATCTTCCTTCATGTTCTTTGCAGTCAGGAAAATCACGGGTATCTCCGTGTTGATGGTTCTTATCTCTTTCACAAGCGTGATTCCGTCTTTTTTCGGCATCATCACATCCACAATGCAAAGATCATACTTTGTCTTTACAAATCCTTTGAAACCTGCTTCTCCATCGGGAAACAGATCGGTGTCAAACCCTTTTGCCTGGAGATATTCTCTCAGCAACATGCCAAGATTCTCATCATCTTCGCATAAAAAAATTTTTAACTTCTCTTCCATATCATTTCTGTGTTATTACGGGTAAACTTATTATAAATTTGGTTCCTTTTCCTAATTCGCTATCGGCCCGGATGGAGCCGTTCATGTCGGTTACGATTTTCTTTACGTATGCCAATCCCAGGCCAAACCCTTTCACATCGTGACGGTTGCCGGTAGATACACGGTAAAATCGTTCAAATACTTTCTTCGCATCCTCCTTTCTCATTCCTATTCCGTTGTCTTCAATGCTGATAATGATCTTATTTCCTTCGTTCCTTGTCCGAATCATCAATTCAGGGGGTACATCCTTTTTTTTGTATTTCAGGGCGTTGTCGAGGATATTGAAAATTACATTGGTGAAATGCATTTCATCCACTTTGATGGTGGATTCCTCCGCCTGAAGATCAATGTCGAGGGTTCCCTCCAGTTTCTCTACTTTCAATACGTGCGTGTTGGCCACGTTCACTACCAAGTCGTTCGCGTCGATCTCCTTCATTTTCAGCGTGGCTTTCTGTTTGTCGAAAAGCGACATTTGCAGCACCTTTTCTACCTGAAAGCTCAGCCTTTTGGTCTCGTCATGAATCACGCCGGTGACATGCCTGAACACTTCGGGCGATTTCAGTATCGATTCATCCTTCAGCATCTGCGATGCAAGCGAGATGGTAGAGACCGGCGTTTTCAACTCATGCGTCATGTTGTTAATAAAATCGTTCTTCATTTCAGACAAACGCTTTTGCCTGAAGAGTGATACCACCGTGAATATAAACGTTATCAGCAGGATAACCGTAAATATAAGCGACGGGATAAAGAAAGAAAACTCGCCGTACACATAATCCCGCCTCGTCGGGAAATAGACTCTCAATCTGTTTAATTTTGCAGACGGGTCGTTTGGAAACAGGATTTGAGTGTAGACGGCCTCTCTCTGTTTAGTGGAAAATCCGGTTGATGAATAGACCACATTATTATTGAAATCTACAATCCGGAAACTGAATGGAACATTCAGCCCATTGTAAGCCAATTCGGATCGGATGTATCGCTCCACATCGCTGAAATTTATCCTCTTTTCAATCGGTTCGTCGCTTGCGCGGCTCATTATTTTTAAAATAACCTCGTCGAGCAACACACGTTCGTGCAGATAGCGTTTCGAGAGGGCCTGCTGCATGTCGTACTGCGTTCTGGAGATGGTGCTGGATCCCGGATTGGGGGATAAAAACACACTTTCTCGCTGTTGTTGCGGGCGTAGCGACTGCTCGGTTCTGTTCAACTCAATTCTTGTTTCGCTTCCATCGGGACGGGTATTCGCGCTTCTGCTTTCGCTTGTGATGTTTTGCGAAATTTGCGATTGGTTGTATTGTGAATACCTGTTTTCCGATTCAATCATATCCTGTTCCAGGTATCTCCGTGTCTGGTCCTGCTCCAGGTCTCTCATTACGTTGTGCAGGCTTCTGCTTACTTGTTCGTCGAATTGTTGGGTTCTAATATCCAAACTGGTTCTCATGTACTTTACCTGCAAGAACAGTAATGCAAAGAATGCAGTGAACATCACAATAGCAAGCAGCCAGATAGTTGATTTTTTCATACACTTCTTTTACTTACTTCCGTTTTTGTGACATTTTTATTTCAAAGATCGTCTCTCTTCATTTTAACATAACAAATTAACCTCTTTTTTGTTTAACACTTGTCCTTAAAATTAAGAAAAAACGCAGAGGAGGGCTTTTTATAACATTAATTAATCATAGAAACGGTTATATAGGTTTCTTTTTAAGATTCGTTTAATCACTTTATTCCCTGTCTCCGTTTCCCAACTCCCTCAATCTTTCTTCAACTTTTCTTCCCCCATTAATCATTACATCATTAAATCATCACATCATTAAATCCAAAATTATTGATCCATATTAAACCGCACGCTCATTCCTGCGCTTGTGGTGGAAGTGGGATAGGAGCCTGATGAAACAAGCGGACGGTACGCCATTCTGTCGAAAAATGCACGCAAGGTGATCGCCCTGCTTAGCGAATAGTCGGCGGAAAAGCTTATGGTGGTGGTTATTATCCCGCTTGTGGCCTGTGTAAATTGCTCTTCAATCTTCCTGATCAGCGCATGGGTGGTTTTCCGTGAAATATCGAGGCGGATGTTCAGGTCGTTGCCGAACGCGGCCGTCCTGTCGTCCGGTTGTGTGTTGCCGGCCGTTTTACCAGCGGAGGGCCGCCGGCGTTCTCTTTGCATGAAATCTGATTTGAGGCCGACGACACGGTTGAAGTGAGGAATACGGTAGCCTAATCCCGTTACAATATCATAGTCGTTCGTTTCCACGATCTGATAAGATGCGATATTCAGGTTCAACGCCCTGCTTTTGTTGATTCTCAGAGTCATGTTTATGTTATTGTTCCATACTCCCCGCGCTTCGATCAGCGGGTTGAAGCTCTCCTGGATGCTCACCGAAGATATATTGAAGGGAGCGGAGGGGATGGGGAAGCCCGAAACCGCGTCGCGCACATAACCCAGACCGCTCCCATCGCCGAGGGGCGCCCAGCTCGTGAAAGAGTCGAACGACCCTACCCTGTATTGGGAGAGATATTGGTGTGCGAGGGTAAGCGATTGCATATACGTTTCCAGTTGGGGCAGCAGCCTCATCATATTATAGGATATAAGCCAATTGGGCAGCAGTGCGGAAATCCCCGGAAAAGGCGTCAGCGCCACCGAATTGGGATTTTTGCCTGTGTAGGCGGCCAGAAAAGCGGGAATGAGCACGCCGGACGAGTTGAGGCCTACGTCGCCGACGCTGCCGTCAAAGGGTTTTCCCTCGTATCCGCTTCCGGCAAGGAAGCCTCCGAAAGGATAGTTTGTACCGGCGTATTGTTTTCTTGTCCGTTCTGCGATGATCTGCCGGTTTTCAAGGAATTTCTCGAAAGCCTGCGAGCGGTAATTGTTGCCTGCCTTTGAGTTCTCAAACGCCGAGGAGAGCGTTTGCACGGTCATTGCAAAACTCCCCCCCAGCTTTTTGGGCATATCGTCGTACATATATTGTATCTCCGTACGGTGATTTTTTTCATACAACGCGTTCAAGTCTATTTTTAATCCCGGAAGCGGTTCTAAAGAAGCGTCGAGCCGCAGGTTCCTTGTTTCGTTGTAGATGGCGGGGGTGATATTGTTTTTATTCAATACCAATAAATTGCCGGCTTTCAGTTTCTCTACGAACCGTTCGCCGCCCTCAAAACCGAAAGCGAACCGCCATCCGGGCAACAGTCCGCCCGGCGTGCGTTGCTGCCCGAAAAAGTCGCCGGCCATCCCTTCAAATCCGGGGACGTCGCTACGCGACTTGTACCCCCAATTGATATTTACGCTCCGGATCATCATCAGCGTTTGCACTGCATACCGGGCGATACCCTGCCCGGCGGGGTTCCGCTCTCCGGGCGAACTGCCGGACTGCCGCGCGTTCCATTCGCCGGCGAAGCGGTTGTTGACCTCCCGCAGGAACGGAATTTTGTTGTAGAGCGATACCAGGTTGAAACGGTTGTTTACCGTAAACGAAAGGTCGTTCTGCAAGAAGTTGCCTATTTTTTCATCTTGTATCATAGCCCCCCGTTCCCACCGGTATTGGGAGTGGTATGCCGCGCTGGAGCCTATCCAATCCAACAGCGGAATAAGAGCGAACGGGAGCGTATAAGTTACGTCGGCCGTTTGCGCATAGTTCAGCGGTTTTCCCAGTTCGCGGATGCTCTGCGCCACCGAATCTTTCCATATTTCATAATCGCTTCTGTTGAGTTGTTTGTTTACTTGCAGGTAAGGTTCTTCGATTTCGGCCACGGTACCCGAACGGAAAGCGGTTTTCAGGTTGCGCGTCAGATCCCAGGCGATGGAGAAATCCCTGTTCCAAAAGAAATTGCGGCTGAACGAAAGGTACTTTTGCCGCGCCTGCGTAACCCCTTCGGCGTAGCCATTCAGGTCGCGCAACTGCACCTCCTCATAATTGCGCACAAGATCGGAACTGAGGCGGATATTGTTGGGCAGGTAATTGAGGTTCACCGCCCGGAACAGTTCCGGCATGGCGGCGTTGTCGCCGGTTTTTTTGAACGGTTCCCAGGGTTTCACGAGCGGCGTGTATTCGTAATTCGCCTGTAACCTGAAATTTTTTGCGGTGGCGTATTGGGTATCGGGGCTTCGGCGTTGGTTTTCGTTCCGGGCATAGGTGAAACTGAAATTGGCCGGATCGTATGGCATCGGCTGCTTGCTTTTGATCTCCATCTTTACGTTGCTAAGGCTGAGGCTTACATCTTTAACGCCGGTGACGGCAATACGGCGGATAGAATCGCTCAGTAGCCGGTTTCCGGATTGTTTTATGGATTCCGAGAGCAGTACGTCTTGGTTAAAGGGATCGTAGAGAGGGGCCGTAATTTGGTTGGAATAAGAGAAGTAGAGCGGCGCCGACAGTTTTATTTGTTTGGGTAGGAACCGCCCCATTTCTAAGTTCAATGCCAACTGTATTGAGGTATAATCATCGTTGCGGCGTTGCGGCAGGCTTTGGTTGATTGTTCCGAAGCCGGCTGTCTCTTTCCGTCCGGAGAAACCGACCGTCCCTATGTCGGACAGCGCCAGTTGCACATTTCCCTGCGCCGCCCAGCCTCCCATCTCATCGAACTCGCTCAGGCGTAGTTCGTTTACCCATATTTCCGCCGAGCGGCTGCCGCCGGCGTTGTTTCTGACGCCGATCATCATTACTTTTACTTCCGCCAGCGACGGGTTTCCGGTGATGGTGACGCGGTTTCCCTGTTTCTCCGGGTCGGGGCGTGTGTAAGGCGCAAAATAGGAAGCCCCGTCGCCGCGTTGTTTGTCTGCATTCCGTTCCGATTTCAGGTCGGTAAGCAGTTCAAGCGGGAAGTCGAACATATTCTCTCCGGGCCACACTTTTTCCTGGTCGGGAAGGCTGTTTGCACTGTATTGCCCTTCGGGGGTGAGCCGCAAC
Source organism: Proteiniphilum sp. (assembly GCA_031284475.1). GTDB lineage: Bacteria > Bacteroidota > Bacteroidia > Bacteroidales > Dysgonomonadaceae > Proteiniphilum. The sequence continues at coordinate 11,415 of JAISZV010000175.1, forward strand.
GGAATCTCATATTCATAGAAATTGTTCCTGTAGTCCGATCCCAGCCGCAGGAAGATAGAGAGGTCGCCGTCGTGCAAGTTGCCGGGGTCTTCCGGCAACCGTTCTGCGTGCACGAACATCTGTAAGCGTTTGTAACGGCGCAGGTCGTATATACCGCTTTTATACACGGCGCGGGCGTTATCAGGATCAAGCTCCTCCACCTTTAGGGAGAGCGACTGCTCATTTTCCTGCCGCAGTTGGGGCTGTCCCGGATCGAGAATGCGGGTAACTCCCGGCGGAAGAACATAACTCACCGGCGTGCGCCGCCCGTTTTCCTCGATGTTGACCGTGGAAATATTGATGTTGCCCGATCCTGTGGCCGCCCCGCCGGAGGAGAGGTCGTTCCCGTAGTTCCGCCATTCGCTGCGTTTCAGTTCCAGTGTGGCGAAACGCAGGAAAACAGGTTCTTCAAAACCGGTGAGAAACATCCGCATAAAACGGATATTATTGAATCCCTCAATGTTTCCCGTTTTTGCCTGGTACTCCCGGACAGGAATCTTGAACAGATACCAGGTAACTTTCCCGTCGCTGCCGTTCTGTAACCGCACGCTCGTTTCCCGTTTGTCCACAATAAAATTGCCGCCTACCTTCATCGCTTCGGGGCGGAGCGAGATTTTGTACTCATAATAAGATTCGTTCTCATTCAGGGTGTTGTCGTTGTCTATATCCTCAATATCGGGCGTAGTACGCGACGCGGTTGAATAGGCGTTTTCATCTTCCGGAGAGAGAGAATTTCCCTCCGTGCCGTTGAAATACTTATACCGGTCGAGGATGCTCATTTGCCGCCTGTCCTGTTCCGCTCCCCTGTAATGGCGGAAGGAGTCTCCAGCCGGGTCATTGAGCGGGGAGTGCGCATCTTCCTGCATCCGCGAAAGAGTTTCGCCCGGTAAACGGGCGCGCAGTTCGTCTAAGTAATTCCTGTAAGCGGGGAATGATTTCTCCTCTTCGCTGCTCAGCCCGTTCAGTCCCACATCCTGTAAGCGGCGGGATTCGTCTCCGCGGGAATTGTCGAAGGCATATACGGTGGACTGGCGTTTGGAATATTTTCCCCACGCCGTGTAACCTACGGCTGTGGTGTCCCCATCAACAGGCAGTCCGTTCTCGAAGAACTTCTTACCGTCTTTGAGCGCGTCTTCGGATATTTCGCCCAGGTTAAAGTAAAGGTCGCCCCCGCGCGAAACGCCCAGCGTATCGTTCACAAAGGGATTCATCAGCCAGAACTCTATGTATTCGATGTTGGCGGTTTCAAAATCGCGGACGTCCATCCGGCGGGTGATACCGCCCCAGCGGTTGCGGGGATTGAGCAGCCGGCCCTCGCCGTCGGTGTTGGCGTCGAGGTTATAAGGCCCCCGTTCGTTGGGATAGTAGGAGATATTGAACACCGGGATAGTGGCCGGTTGCCCGAAGTAAGCATCCCTGCCGGGGAATATTTCCCGTTCGTAAACTTCCCGCACACGGTGGTCGGAGAGCTGTTCCTTGTCGTTTTTGATATGGGCGGGGGTGAGGGAGGAGTTCCGGTGAGTGAACATGCCGTCGATATAAAACCAAGCCATTTGCGCGCGGTTTTTCCCGTATTCGGTATTGTTGGAGAGGGCGGCTTCGGGGAATAGTCCTGCGGATGCGCTGTTGTAGGGCGTGGCGGCAAGCGACCATCCGTATGGGGAGCGGAGATCGATTCCCGAAGCGGAAGACTCGAAATCGTCGAGATAGGAGTACCCTCCCGTGTATTTGTTTTTGTAACGCCCTGCAATAAGGTGGGCAAATTCCAGCCTTGCCGAGAGTTGCGAAGGGGCCGTAGCTTCTACAAACGGCAGCATATCGAGAAGGTTGGTCAGTGCGGCGGATTCTTTTTTATAGTCTAAGTTTACGCCCCAGAGGGTGTTTTTTACCGATTCGTCTCCGGGCAGCGTTTTCGTGATGAGCGGTTTCTCGTAATAGTGCATCAGCGTTGCGCCGGCGGAGAAATCATTTGAAAAGTTGTAAAGCAGGTTTACGCCCGTCAGTGTCCGTCGTTGCATTTGCGCCGTTTGCCGGTTTTCCAGCGTGACGCTCACGGGCGTTCCTGCGTCGAGGATAGACCGGTTGATGATGCGTACCGTGCCGGAGAGATAGTCCACGGTATAATCCGCCCCCTCCGTGAGGGTGACTCCGGCGGCGGTTACCTTTACCGATCCGCGGGGAATATTCATCGCGTTCAGGTTGATCTCCGCATCCGACGAACCCCTGTACTCACCGCTCATGCGGAATTTGTTCTTTTCCGCGGCCTGCCGGGCGACGGTGAGCGTGGAGTCGTACAACTCCTGATAGACGAACCTGTTTGCCACAGCGTCGTTTCCGATCACTTTCCTCAGGTGCGCGCCGAACGGCTCCGTTACAGGGAAGATGATGCGCCCGTTTTTGCGGTCTATGGTGTAACCGTCAAGGAAATCGAAAACGCCGTCGGGATAGGGGTCGTTGCGCGCGTTGAGCCTGTCCGTGTTCATTACCTGCAACAGCAATTTATCTTCGATACCGCTGTTGGGCAGATAATTCAGGTAAACGCCGGTAGTGTCGCTCAGGTAGGTGATGTGCAGTTTGAAGTGGTCTTGCTGCAAGTCGTATGCGTTGTACCCTGCGGAATAGATATTCTTCATCATCAAGTCCCAGGTATAGGCCCTGGGGGAAAGAGAAACCGGTTTCAGCATTTTCACGAAGAGCGCGCCGCCGGTTGCCGGGTTATTCCCTTCCGCTTCCTTTCCCACATCGCCGGAAAATTCCCCTACCTGGTAAACCCGTCCGTTGCAGGTATATTCAAAGGCTACGGCCAACACTTCGTCCGCCTGTAACGGCATTTGAAGCGAGATATAGCCCAGTTGCGGTTGGAACGTGTATTCCGATGGATTGAGAAGGCGGGCATTTTCGAGTTTCTCGTAGTCGAGACCCTGTATTATGTTGCCCGGCAGAATATTGCCGGCGGCGGTAATATCCCTTGCGCCGGCATAAGCGGAGACAAGCTGCTCGTACATGGAATTGGCGCGGTTGTTGGGGTAGGCTTCACTTCCCTGCTGCGTCCAGAAAGGGTTGTGTATGGTATTGTGTTCCCCCAGGTCGGCGAACGTCACAAGGTTTCTTACCTGGTCGTAGTTCCCCTGCTTGTTGGTGACCCACACCTCCATCCGGGTGATAGATACCGGCGATTGCACATAGGGCAGCTTGCTCAGCGCATGGTCGTAGGACTCACGGAAGTAGTACCCCAGGAAGAAGTGCTGGTTTTCATCGTACTGGTCGGTATTAAATTCAAACGGCGTGGTCTGCACCCCTCCCCGGCTGTTTACGGTCTGCGTTTCCGATTGCTGCTGTGAAAAGAGGGTGTTGACGTGCAATTTGCCGAACTGCAAATCGGCTTTTATGCCGAACAACGCCGCGCCGCCATTGATGAGCGAATTGGCGGTAGTCATGCTCACGTTTCCCGCCTCAATATTCCGTATAATCTCATCTTCCTCGCCCCGGTAGGCCAGTTTTATCTGTCCGGCGTCCATATCGAAAGTGGCGTCGCTATCGTAGTTGATATTGAAATCGATTTTATCGCCTACTTTCGCGTTCATGTTGAGTTGTATCTGCTGGTTGAAGTCGAACCGGTTGCGTACGCGCGCCCGTTGCGGCAGGGTAGGGTTGTCGGTTACGTCTCTTTTTAATCCGGCCGATACTTCTAATGAACCCTGCGTGGTTAGTTGTATTCCTCCGGGGCCGAAAAGGGAGAAGCCCTGATTGCTCCCCCTGCGTTGCCGGGTAAGGGGCGAAGGCCGTACGGGCGGAGGACGGCTGTCAACAGAAGCGTTGCGATCCCTGAAATGAGTTGTTTGCATTTGCTTTAAACGGTATTCCATATAGGCTTTGGAAGTCATGGTAACGGGTGTGCCGATCACCGTGTTGCCGATCATCCGCTCAAAGATATAGAGGTTGGTAAGATGATCATACCGTACCTCTGTCCGTACGGAGGGGGGATCCTGTAACGGTTTTTGCCGCTCCGGGGGAGGGTCTGCGGGACTGCTGTCTGTGTGGAAAGGAGCGGGATGCGCGCTGTTTATTTGGAGGGGGGCGGGATATATGCTGTCTGTTTTGAGGGGGTT